>NZ_BAAAVI010000024.1:0-106525 GCF_039534445.1 Streptosporangium fragile
GGGGAAACGGGCCAGTCGCAAGGCTGACACCGCACCCCGGTCCGACCCAACAGCCTGAGCTTTCGCTGCTCTAGCGGCGCAGGGTTGCCTAAGTCGGCGCGGAAGCCATCGATCGTTGCAGTCGCAACCACATAGTTTCTTCATGTGGCCGGGCTTGAAGAATTTTCGTCCATGACATGCGCTGCATCTAGCACAGGATACAAGAACATGTCGTCAACTTTATCGGGATGAAATCCATTCGTTGTGAGAGCAATATCCAATATTCTGCTGAGGGTCGCCATAGCAAGACGCGTGGCATGGATTGGTGTATTGTCCAGATATAGAAGCTGCTTCTTGTGGGGCCCTGGTACGCCATGCACAACTCTAGATCGGTAATTGTAAATATCTTTTATGCTGCTCAGTGTTTCTTTACTAGGACCCCAGCCAATACGAGAGAGCATCACAGCGGCGCGCAGGGAAATTCTGTGGATTATTTCACCACCACCAGAACCTCCCCCTAGGAGTGCTTCCAGACCTATACATAGGTCTACTATGCGGTCTTCGTCATCTCCTCGATTCCATGCAGCCACATAGCGCCGCGCAGCTACTCTAAGACTTGGATGTCCTCGACCAAGTTCGCCGTAGTAGACATTTATACGAGATATTTCGTCAGCCGATACTGGATACGCGTGTCTACAGTAATTGTCCAGCCGTGTCGCATAATCCCTGAGAAGGTAGACGGAACTCGTATTGCCATTACTGTCTATGTTGCCGAACCAGCCAATTGGTTCTAGCAACATTTGTGCATAGCCGACAGGGCTGGGATTTGCTAACGACGCAGCCTCGAAAAACCTGTCTACAGAGTCAATCGTTGACAGGTATGGAACAAGTTCAAAGTAGCTGCCGCAGCCACCGGCACTCGCGGCGGCATTACTCATTTTTAACGCGTGCGTGGCGCTAGCCATCATCCTTTGATCACGAGGGGATACGTGCGGCACCCTTCCGAGCAACGCTCGTTGACTGTCACATAGGCGAACTACCGAGTAGTCTTCAAAATCCCCTTCTGTCTCAACTGCAGCTCCGAGAATCGGGACATAGATATCCATCCGGAGGTCATCGCTTAGAAGATATTCTATCTGGTCATCAAAAAGGTCGCGTAAATGCGACACATCGATAGCACTCTCAATCGGATGAGCTGCCACATACCGTGCCGCTAGCAACACAGGGATCATGGCAACTTCGTGAAGCAGTACCTTGCTAACATCCAAAGGATCGCTTTCACGTATATCCGGCAGCAGAAATTTCCATGCAATTATCGGGTTCAGCTTGATATAGGAGTAAAGGTCGTCCAGGCCACTCAAGTCTTCGTAGCTATATAGACTCGACCGACTTCCCGACGGAGGCGCGTCAAATAATGTTTTGTAGCCATGCTTCTCTACTCTCGGATCAGCAACTACCATTCCTTCCGCCAGCTCGTACTTATAGTTATAGATCCTAGCGATCGCATCCAGCGCGGGAACTCGGACTTTTCGCCACAACTCGTCCACATCGGGGCTAAGCTCCAAATCCATGAGTACATGGTAGACCCGAGATATCAAAGGTGGGCTCATGACGAACGACCGCACTAGAGAGCGACGCGCTCGAACCTGCCAAGAAGATGACCTCCCGCAAGGCGGTGTAGCCCTGCTCGCTCAGGCGTGTTTACCTGGGAGGATGCACGATGAGATCGTTTATCCGCTACTCGGAGGAAACGAGACGAAGATACCCAAACGGAACAAATGCTAAGCAATATGCTGAGAGGTTGCAGTGACGTCACCAGCCTCGTTTCGCTTCCATGCACGTGGGCGGGGCCGGCCGCGACCGGCCGAAGAGCCGCAGCGCGGACGGCATCCGTTCACGTGCAGCGGCCCGCCTGCGGGCCGCCTTGAAGGTGTAGAGAAGATCCTCATCCAGACGAGCCGGTCTTCGTGATGACGTGTGGCTCTGTGCTCATCCCCGTGTACCTCGGGGATGTTGGCCGGTAACTTCGCTGTGTGGCTACCAACGAAGAGCAGACGCGCTGGGTCGTGCATGGGGAGCGGCTGGTCTATGACAACCGGTGGATCCGGTTGGGGCTGGTCGATGTGGCGATCCCCGGTGGGGAGCGGTTCGAGCATCATGCGGTGCATCTGGATCGGGCGGCGATCGCGGTGGTGGTCGATGAGCAGGATCGGGTGCTGATGATGTGGCGGCACCGGTTCCTGTTCGACCGGTGGGGCTGGGAGCTGCCCGGCGGCCTGGTCGACGCGGGTGAGGACGCCATGACGACGGCGGCCCGTGAGGTGGAGGAGGAGACCGGGTATCGGCCCAAGGAAATCGAGCACCTGATCACCTACCAGCCGATGGCCGGCATGGTCGACTCCGAGCACAGCCTGTTCCTGGTGCGGGGCGCCGAGCTGGTGGGGAGCCCGACCGGAGAGGTCGAGGCGGATCTCATCGAGTGGGTGCCGATGGCGGAGATCCCGGCGATGATCGCCCGCGGGGACATCTGGACGTCGGGGACGTTGATCGGCCTGTACGCGGCGCGGGAGCGGCTCAGCGCAGCGAGCGGGTGACGGCGCGGACGAGTTCCTCGACGCGCCGGCGTTGCCGGCGGGATCCGGTGATGGTGGCGAGCTCCTGGGCGCGCTGGATATGCGGCTGGGCAGCTTCGGGGTCACCGGCGGCCAGCAGGGCATGGCCCAGGTCGCAGCGGACGCCGGATTCGGCGCGGTTGTAGGTGCCGTCCATCCCGGCCAGGGCGGAGCGCAGGTCCTCGACGGTTCCCGGATCGCCGAAGCGCACCAGGCAGCTGCCGCGCCAGCGGGCCAGGTGGTGGGTGTTGATGGACAGGTAGGGCATGTCGGGGTCGGCGTCGCCGTCCGGCAGGAGTGCGGCGGCCTGGTCGAGAGCTCTGCGACAGGTGGTCTCGTCGCCGAGGATGGCGGCGCCTTCGGCTTCGGCCGCGGACATCCAGGTGCGCAGCCGGGCGGGGATGCGTTCGCGGTAGGTGGCGTGGATGTACTGGAGGAGCTCGGTGCCTTCGGCCGGGCGGCCCAGCTCCATGAGGACGTAGGCCTGTTCTCCGGAGACGTAGGCGAGGAGGGCGGGGTCGTCAGCTTCGCGGGCGGCGGCTTTGGCCTGTTCATAGTGGTTCCAGGCGTCGTTGAGCGCGCCGGAGTGGATAGCCTGCCACCCGGCCAGGGATTCGGTTTCGGCGAGGACGTGTGCGAGTTGGGCGCGGATGCCGGGCCGGATGGCGTGCCGGTGGGCGCGGGTGACCTGGGAGATCTGGGCGCGCATCTTGTCGGCGATGGCGACCGCGCCGACCTTGCGATCCAGTAGGCGCAGGTTGTTGGTGTCGGTGGTGAGGATCATGACCGTGGTGGAGTCGACGACGGCGGCAGCGTTGAGACGTGCGGTCAGTTCGTCGGCCTGCTCCTGGTGGGCGTCGGCCTGGTGGCCGGCGGAGACGGTGGTGTCGGTCGGGGCCAGGCCGAGGAGCATGCGGGCGTGGTCGGGCAGGCCGAGGCCGGTGGCGATGCGCTCGTAGACCTCAAGTTCGGTGATCTGGCGCAGCCCTCGGGACAGTTCGCTGATGCGGCCCTGGGAGATGCCGGTGGCGGTGCTGATCCGTACCTGGCTGGCGCCGCTGTACTTGACGGCGAGTTTGAAGAGTCCGGCTATGTCGCGACTCTTAAGGATTTCTCTGCTTTCTTCCCGATCCCATATCTCGTCCGGGATCATGATCGGTTCGAAAGCGCTCCCGTGCATTCCGTCTCCCCGGCTGTCGGCCTTCGAGGTGGTGCGTCGCTACAGGACGGGACTCTATATCTCGCGGTGGGATATCAGCGTGAAATAGGGGGCCCAACTTTGTTCGTCCATGCTTTCCGGCATGACAACGCCAGTTAAGTGCGACGAATGCGACGGACGCGGCTGGAAGATCGTCACCCGGCGGGGGTGCGTGGCGGCGGCAAGCCTGCACATGGAGGCGTCCGCGCGGGAGGACTGCCTGTACTGCGACGGTGCGAAACAGCTCGTCGAGATGTTCGAGTGGGAGGTGTTCCTCACCGCCGGCGGGACCGACGAGCTCGGACCGTGCGGCATCAGCTCCGGGCAGGCCACGGCGATGGACACGCTGCGTACGACACTGCGCCGGATGGCCGCAGAAGCGACAGTGTGGGGACGCATCACGCACCGGGTCTACGATTTCGGCACCGTCCCGGACGACTGGTCGCGGCGAGTGATCTTCAAGGCGACGATGGACCCGGCCGGAGAGGTGCGCTTCGAGCGGATCGCGCCGTGAGCGGACGGACCGGGGCATGGGGTGCGTCGTGTTCGGCGCCGCACCTTCCACCGCCGCTGGAAAGGCATTTACCGCTGTCGTGGTACGCGCCACGCCGTTTCGAGCGCGTGCGCGTGGTGGCCTGGACCTGCCATGAGCATCGGGTGACGTTCTACGAATTGTGCACGGCGGGCGGCTTGGCCTTTATCCGGCGGACGTTCACCGAAAAGGGAAAGCCGCTCGTTTCACACAGCGATGCCTGGCGCCATCGGGAGGCGGTCGGGATGTGGACCGGTTTGCTGTCCGGCGCGGTGAGATAGACGTTCTGGCTGCGGGCAGAGTCCTGACAGGGCGGCGCTCAGCCAGTACTGTGCTTATGCAGACAAGTGCAAGAGTGATCGGGCGGTTGAGATGAGCATGGGCTTCGCCCCGCCGAAGTATGCCCAGGTGATGACGGCCATTCAGCAGCGGATCGAGGCCGGCGAGTACGCCCCCGGGGACATGCTGCCGTCCGAGACTCAGCTGGTCCGGGAGTTCGGGGTGGGCCGCACCACCGTGGTGCGCGCGTTGCAAACGTTGGCCATGCAGGGCTGGATCGAGCGCGAACACGGGCGCGGCTCGTTCGTCAAAGGGCGGCCGGACAGCGCCCCGGACCGGGTCCGGCCGGGCCTGACCGTGGCCGAACAGGCCGAGAGCGCCGACAGCGTGCTCGACGTGCGCCGCCTCCCGGCGCCGCGGCACATCGCCCGGCTGTTGGGGGTGGAGGAACGCACCCCGGTGATCGCCCGCCGGCGGGTGACCACCCAAGGCGGGCAATCCTCCGCGGCCGAGACCTTGTGGTTCCCGCTGGAGGTCGCGCTCGGCACCGACGTGGACAAGCCCGAGCCGCTCCGGCACGGAGTTCGCCAGCATCTGCAGGCGGTCAAGCATCTGCGCTTCGACCACATCACCGAGCGGCTGACCGCGCGCACCCCTCGCAAGGAGGAGATCGAGCTGCTCGGCTCGTCCAAGCCGGTGCTCGGGGTGCTGGCCACCGTCCACGACGCGACGGGGACGGTGCTCATGGTGCTGGACGCGGCCTTGCCTGGTGATCTTCACGAGCTACAGGACGTCTACCCGGTGACCTGAACCCGCCCCCTCGTGCGGCAAGCGGGGTGTGCTGACCGATCATGGCGGCGGGTGTGCCTTGCCCAGTGATCTTCGCGGGTGAAGGATGGCTCCTCGAACTGATCGCGGCCTGCGGAGGTGTGATGTCGACCGATTCCCCGATCGATCCGCAAGACCTCCTCCGACGGCCTTCCCTGTTAGGAAAGCCCGGGGTCGGCTGTCTCGTTGCTGTGGTGCTTGCGTTGCTCTTCCCGGTCCTCCTCATCATGGCTCCTATGTGGATCAACGACGGGAAGCTGGATGACCTCACCGAGCGATTCTTCGCCCATCCACTGCCTCCACAGACGAGCTTCACCGACCACAGCGCCGATGGGTCCATTGCGCTGCGGGGGAACGGCAACCACTGCGACTACCTCGTCAGGTTCTCGCTCACCACGGGGCTCTCCGAGAAAGAGATCTTCGACTACTACGCCAAGGCCCGCATCCGCGGCATCGAGACGGAACCGGTGACGGTGACGGTGTACGGCCCCATGCACTCAAGCACGTTCGGCCAGATCGGCCACCACAACCGTCCCGTCGTCGTCGAGCTCTTCGACAGCACCGACGCTGGCTTCGATCTTCGCTGCCACTGATCCTCGGCAGCGCGCCCTCTCAGACATGAAGCTGGCGGACTCGCCCCCCTTAATCACTTGTGCGGACGAGTTGGAGAAGCTACTCTCAACTCAATCGGACAAGTGGACGAGCGGACATCGAGCGTCCCGATGAAAGGAACACCACCATGGCCATCCAGGGCCCCATTGCGATCAGCTTCGGGCAGGTCTTCCCGCACGGCTGCTACATCGTCGGCGACGTCGAGGCGGTCAAGGACTTCGACGCCTCCACCAACGGCCGGTTCGTCCAGGCCCGCGACAAGTCCACCGGCGAGCCGGTCTGGCAGGTCGCCGTCATGGACGCCGACCCCGCGGTGAAGGCCGCACAGAAGACCGTCGCGGTCAAGCTCCTGTCGGCGGTCCAGCCGGTTCCCCCGGCTCCGCCGGCGGACTCGCCGTTCGTCCCGGTGGAGTTCGACGGCATGACCGTCACCGCCTACGTCGGCCAGAACACCGGCCGCCTGGCCTGGTCGATCCGGGCGCGGGCGATGCGCACTCCCCGCACCACCACGGCGACGACAACCCCGGCCAAGCCGACCGCCGCGGCCGGCAAGGAGGCGGCGGCATGAACGAGCACACGCCCTACACCCACGTCACGGCGGCGATCGACGAGGGCATCACCCGGCTCAATGTCTCCTTCCGCACCCCTTACCTGCGGGTCATGGTGCTGAACGTCGGAGACAGACGCCCGGTGCTGGGCCTGTACGGCTCCGAAGGGGAGGTGTCGATCTCCACCACGGGCGGCGGGCCGGTCACCGAGCGGGACGTGACGCTCGCCCGGGAGCTCGCCGACGCCACCGCGCGCTACCTGGCCGACTGCGAGCGCCTGCACGCCGACCAGACGCCCACCCAGACCACCCGGCCCGGCGAGGCCTCGGCCTGACACGTAAGCGGGGCCGCCAGAAGCGGCAACTTCCGGCGGCCCCCGGTTCTCCCTCTCACGCGAATTCAAGGAAGAAGGCTCCAGCCTAATGTTCAGGAAACTTCCCGGCGATGAGGCACAACACCTCGTCACCACCACCCCCGACACCGCCGTGGTCTTCCGCCCGGCCGTCGTGCAGACCCCGGCCATCATCACCCTCGTCATCTTCGTCTGGCGCATGCTGGCCGGGCTGGTGCGGCTGCTGTGGCGTCACCCGATCGCCTCGGCCATCACCGCCGTCCCCGGGGTGACCTGGACCCTGTACGGCTGGTCGTGGGCGCTGCTCACGATCTTCGGGCTGCTGGCCGTCCCCATCGGCTGGGCGCTGATCCACCGCGCCTCGTTCCTGCGCCTGATCGGCTGGCGGCTGCTGGCCTTCTGGCGCCTGACCTGGGTGTATCGGCGGCACTGGCAACCGGTGATGATCATCTCCGGGCTCGGCCGGCACTTACGCGGCCGGGACTACCTGCCGCACCTGGGCAAGGTCACCTGCACCTCGTGGGCCGACCTGGTCACGGTGCGGATGCTCACCGGGCAGTCGGTCAAGGACTGGGCCGACCGCACCGATCACCTGGCGCACGGGTTCGGGGCGCGCTCCTGCCGGGTGTCCGTCGCGAGAGCTGGCCGGCTGCTGCTCGTCTTCCCCCGGCACGATCCTCTGGCCACTCCGCTGCCGGCCGTGCCGGTCCCGGACGAGGCGTCGGTGGGGCCGGTGGAGGTCGGCACCTGCGAGGACGGCAGGCCCTGGCGGCTGAAGGTTCACGGCACCCACGTCCTGGTCGCCGGTGCCACCGGGGCGGGCAAGGGCTCCATCCTCTGGTCGGCGATCCGCGGTCTGCTGCCAGCCGTCCGCGCGGGCCTGGTGCAGATCTGGGCCCTGGACCCCAAGCGGATGGAACTGTCCTTCGGCCGAGACCTGTTCGGCGACCGCTACGCCGCCACCCCAGAGCACTGCGCCGAACTGCTGGAGGCGGCCGTGGTGGTCATGCAGGAGCGAGCCGACCGCTTCGCCGGACTCCGGCGCACCCACACACCCACCGTCGAGGACCCGTTCGTCCTGGTCGTCGTCGACGAGGTCGCGTTCCTGACCGCCTACCAGGCCGACAAGGGATTGAAGCTGCGCATCTGCGCCGCGCTGGCCACCCTCACCACGCAGGGCCGCGCGGTCGGCGTCGGCGTCCTGGCGGCGTTGCAGGACCCGCGCAAGGAGGTCATGAACATCCGCAACCTGTTCCCCGACAAGATCGCACTCCGCCTCGACGAGTCCGAACAGGTGGACATGGTCCTCGGCGACGGGGCCCGCGACCGGGGCGCGCTCGCCGATCACATCTCCCCGATCCCCGCCCAAGGGGCCGGCGTCGGCTACGTCCGGCTGGAGACCTCCCCCGACCCGATCCGGGTGCGCGCGGCCTACGTTTCCGACACCGACATCCGCGCCATGGTCGAGGCGGTGACCGCGTGAGGGTCTGCTTCTACGGCACCGACGAGGAGATCACCCGCGTGTGTGAGCGGCCCGTCCTGGCCGTCCTGGGCCCGCGCCACGCTCAGCCCGTCCTGGCCTTCGAACTGTTCAACGTCCGCGTCACCGCCGACCCGTACGGGGCCGTCTTCCGACTGGCGGCCGACCTGTCCGAGGTGTGGGAGAGGGGCGAGCGTGACTGACCTGGCTTCCATCCTCGACGGCCTGCGCTGCGCGGTCTGCGGCGCGGTCGACACCCTGTGGCTGGACCTGCTCCACGGCCTCATCGAGTGCCACGCGTGCGGACAGGGCGCACTCCTCGACCCCGGCAACGACCTCGACGACCCCGAGGGGGACAGGTGAACAACCCGAACGACCGCAGACTGTCCCGGGCCACGCGGCAGAGGATGCCCCGCGCGCTGGACGTGGCGGTGGAGATCGCCAAGCACAACGGCGTATGCATCCGGCCGGTGGTGCTGCGGCGGCTGGACACCCACACCGGGGTCACCGAGGACGTCAACGTTCCCTGCGGGGCCACCATGGAGGCCAAGTGCCCGCCGTGCGCCAAGCGCAACCGCTACCTGCGCATGGCCCAATGCCGCGAGGGCTGGCACCTGGAGGCCGAACCCTCCGTCACCCCGGACGAGCCCACCGAGGAACAGCGCTGGCTGGTCGAGTTCCGCGCCGACATGCAGGCCCAGCGCGATGCCGCAGCGAAGGCCGGCGACGACACCACCGACCTGGACGCGGTACTCGCCGGGCTGGATGAGGAGATCACCGCGGCCGGAATGAGGGGCGGCCTGCTCGGCCGGGCCACCCCCAAGCGCACCCGGTCGACCCGGCGGCGCCAGGACGCCCCCGACCTGCCCCGGCGGGTCCGCCGGAACACCACCCTCGGGCAGACCTTCACCGGCCCGAACGGGGCGACCTACCGGCCGTCGCTGTTCGTCACCCTGACCCTGCCCTCCTACGGCAGGGTCCGCAACGGTGCCCCCGTCGACCCGGCCACCTATGACTACACGCGGGCTGCTCGGGACGCGCTGCACTTCTCCAAGCTCGTCGACCGGTTCGTGCAGAACCTCCGCCGGGTGGCGGACTACGACGTGCAGTACTTCGCCACCGTCGAACCGCAGAAGCGACTCGCCCCGCACCTGCACATGGCCATCCGCGGCACCCTGCCGCGCGCTGAGATCAAGGCCATAGCGGCGGCCACCTACCACCAGGTGTGGTGGCCTGCGGCCGACGAGGTGCGCTTCGACGGTGAGCATCTGCCCGTGTGGGCCGAGCGTCCGCAGCGGGAGGACGGCACCCCGTACCCGGACGGGCAGGCCGGCGACTACCTCGACCCGGCCACCGGGGAAGTGCTGCCCACCTGGTACGAAGCGCTCGACCGGCTCGGCGATGACGAGGACGTCGAACCGCTGCACGTGGTCCGCTTCGGCACCCAGGTCGACGTCCAGGGCGTCCTGGCGGGCTCCCCCGACGCCGACCAGTGCATCCGCTACCTGAGCAAGTACCTGACCAAGAGCCTGGGCGACACCCTCGACCCCGACAACTCGGCCCAGCGCGCGCACGCCGCCCGAATGGTCGAGGCCCTGCGGTACGAACCCTGCTCCCCTGCCTGTCCGAACTGGCTGCGCTACGGCGTGCAGCCCAAGGGTGCCAAGGCGGGCATGGCGCCGGGCCGGTGCCGGAGCAAGGCGCACAAGCCCGAGCACCTCGGCTACGCCGGTCGCCGCGTGCTGGTCTCGCGCAAGTGGTCGAACAAGACCCTGGCCGAGCACAAGCGCGACCGCCGTACCTGGGTCATGGAAGCGCTCGGCCTGGCCGACGAGCCCACCGATCCGCACCGCTACGTCTGGAAGCCCGTCCCGGCCGGTGACGGCGACGTTCCATCTCTCGCCCTGCGGCTGCTGCGTATGGTCGCCCAACGCCGGCGCTGGCGAGCGACCCTGCTCGCCCTGCAGGCCGGAGCCAACGAGCAAGATCTTTCGGCAACTCCAGCAACGAGGGAGGCGGCGTGACGGATGACCTCGACCTCGTGCTCCTGCGGCCGGAGAAGGCGGCGGAGCTTCTCAGCGTCAGCCGGACCACGGTCTACGCGCTGATGCGGTCGGGCGCCCTCCGCTCGGTCCGCGTCGGCACCCTCCGCAGGATTCCCCCCACCGCGCTCGCCGAGTTCGTCGCGCGCCTCGAACAGGAGCAAGCAGCATGAGCACCAAGAAGCGTGGCCACCACGAGGACTCGATCTACAAGGACGGCGACCGGTGGCGCGGGGCGATCTCCCTCGGGTACGGGCCCAACGGGGAGCGCGTCCGCAAGAAGGTCTCCGGCAAGACGCGGGCCGAGGTCGTCGAGAAGGTCCGGAAGCTCCGCGAGGGCATCGCCAAGGGTCTGCCGGTCCCCGATGACAAGATCACCGTGGGTGCGTTCCTCGACCGGTGGCTGTCCACGCTCCCCGGGCATGTCGCCGACTCGACCTTGGACGACTACGAGGACACGGTGCGGCTGCACCTCAAGCCGGGGCTCGGGCGGCACAAGCTCACCGCGCTGACCGTGGCGCACGTCGACGCGCTCTGGCAGGCCAAGCGGGCGACGTACAAGCCCAACAGCGTCCGGATCATGCGGGCGGTGCTCCGCAAGGCGCTGGGGCAGGCCGAGCGTGAGGGCCTGGTGGCGCGCAACGTCGCGGCGCTGTCAATGCCTCCCCGGATCAACACCGACGAGGGCCGCACGCTCACCGTCGACCAGTCCCGCCAGCTCCTCGACGCGGTCGCCGAGCACCGGATGGGAACGCTCGTCCTGCTCTCCCTCGTCTTCGGGCTCCGCCGCGGGGAGGCGCTCGGACTGATGTGGAGCGCCTTCGATCCCGAGGCTCGGACGCTGCGCGTGACGCACGCGGTGAAGCGGGTCAAGAACCGCGACACCGACACCGGCCGCAGGACCAAGCTCGTCATCTCCGAGCTGAAGACTCGCAAGTCACGCCGGACGCTGTGCCTGACGCCCGAGCTGGTCGACGCGCTCAGGCGGCACCGGGCCCTGCACAACGCCGAGCGCCTCCAGGCCGGACAGGAGTGGGCCGAGCACGGGCTGATCTTCCCCACGTCTTCCGGCAACCCGTCCGACCCCGACACCTTCTCGCACCTGTTCTCCAGGCTGGCGCAGAAGGCCGGCCTCGGCCACTGGCACCCGCACGAGCTCCGCCACTCCGGCGCCTCGCTCATGCTCGCCCAGGGCACGCCGCTGCACGTCGTCTCCGACGTCCTCGGGCACGCGAGCATCTCGATCACCAAGGACGTCTACGGGCACCTGATGGAAGGCGACAAGCGCGCGGCGACGGAGGCAATCTCCGGGGCCCTGCTGGGCAGGCCGGTGCCGTTGGCTCCCAAGTTGGCTCCCACCGACGCCGAAGAGACCGGTTGAGCACCACAACAAGAAAGGCTCCTGAGCGGATAATCCCTGCTCAGGAGCCTTCTTACATCTGCGCGGCCGAGAGGACTCGAACCCCTAACCTTCTGATCCGTAGTCAGATGCTCTATCCATTGAGCTACGGCCGCTCGCTGCGTAAGTAATCATAGCGGGTCCTGAGGGATGCCTCGAACCAGTTAAGCGATCGCCTTTCGGTCTGCGTCTCCGCGGCGGGCGCTCCGAACCGGGAGTGGCTCCGTCACCTGGGGATTCGCCTCGTGGGAGAAGACCAGACAGCATGGAGGACCGAGGAGAGGAACCCGGGTAGCGAGCCTCCATCTCGGCCGGGGGAAGCCGGGGGAAGCCGGGGAAGCCGGGGACTGCGGGAGTTCGTGATGGGGGAAGCCGCCTTTGGGATGACGCGACGGTGGACGGGGAGGGCACCCTCAGGACGGCTTCGCAGGTCCGGGCCGATCACTCTGCCACAAGAACCGGACCCCTGCCGGACAACCACAAGCCGGGCTCCCCGGAACCGGGGCTCCCGGATGCGTGCTCCCGGATGCGTGCTCTAAAAACCGGACTCCGAAGAACCAGCCCTCCGAGAGGCGGACTCTGAAGAGCTGATCTCCCGAGAGCCCGGTCCCCGGGAGCCGGTGCCGACGTCCAGTGTGCCCGCCGTCTTCTCCGGCGAGTCAACGTCCTTCTTTGGGAACGAGTCGGCGTCCTTCTTCGGGAACAGGGTGTAGCTCACCGGCCAGATCACGGCAATCAGCGGGATCTTGAGCAGGCCACCCATGAACTCGGTCAGCGCCGCGGTCCGCGCGGGGTCGTCGACGACGCGGATCAGGACGATCAGCAGGGCGCAGGTGATGCCGTACGCGAGAACGATCCGGAACCAGATGCCCCATTCGTAGCGGGCCCTGGCCATGCCGCCGGCCGGGGGGCGCCAGGGTTCGGGACCACCGGCGAAGCGGTGGGCGAACTTGGCGTCGGCCCATTTCACGGTCCGGTGGCCGAACATGATCGAGTAGCCGAGGTAGGCGGCGGCCAGACCGTGGTGCCACTGCGCCTGGGCGCCGCCGCGCATGTCGACGACCGCGGCGGCGAGCAGGACGATGTCGAGCAACGGCACCGACAGGAGCAGCACGGTGCTGAGCCGGCGCATGTCCCACAGGTAGCGTGCGGCGAGTCCGAGTCCCAGCAGGACCCAGAAGCCGATCTCGCAGCCGATAATGATCGCCAGAATCATGGCTCCAGGATCGCCGGGCAGTCCCGGCACGGGCATCGTCGGCACTGATGAACCGTTCTACATCCTTTTATGTACGGCGGACCCGCCCGCTGCCGGACCGCCGACCCCTACCTCGGATGATGAGATGAGAGGCATGAGACGGGATGACGCCCTGTGGGCCCTGGCGTCCTTCGCGTGCGGCCTCGTCCTGCTGGCCGTGGGCTCCTACCAGCACCGCTGGGCGTCCGCTCCGTTGTTCGTCGGACCACTGGCGGTCACGTGCGCCGGGGTCGCGGTACGCCGGAGCAGGCCGCTGCTCTCGCTGGGGCTCGGGGCGGCGGCCTTTGTCGGCGACTTCGCCATGGGCCCATCCCTCGGTACCGTCCTGATCGTCACGGACAACCTCTATGCCGGGGTCAGGTACGGCCCGCGCGCCCTGGGCAAGTGGATGCTGGGCGTCACCTCGGTCCTCGCGATCCTCATGGGCGTGGCGGCGTGGATCGTCCTCAACCATGTGGGACTCGGGGTGGCCCTGCTGGTGCAGGCGGGTCTCGTCGGGGTGACACCGGTCTCCACCGGAATGATCATGAGGCAGCTGGAGGACCAGGCTGCGGCCGAGCGGGCCAGGGCCGAGCAGGTGGCGCGCCTGGCGGAGCTGGACCGGACGGCGGCGGTGCAGGCCGAACGGAACCGGATGGCCAGGGAACTCCATGACATGATCGCCAACCACTTCAGCGCGATCGCCATCCAGTCGACCGCTGTGCTGTCCCGCAAGGACCTGGACGCGCAGTCCGTACGAACGGTGCTGGAGTCCATCCGGGAGAACAGCGTCGAGGGCCTGGGGGAGATGCGCGCGATGATCGGGCTGCTCCGGCAGGACGGCGAGGAGCCGGAGGCGGTCCGACGGCGGGTGACCGAGGCCGGAGAGCTGGCCGAGCGGGCGCGGGAGGCGGGTCTGGACGTGCGACTGCGTGTGGACGGTGACGTCCGGGAACTGCCCGCCTCGGTGGATCTGGCCGGCTACCGGATCGTCCAGGAGTCGCTGACCAACGCGCTCAAGCACGGCGGCAAGGCCGCCGACGTGGTGATCGGCTACCGGCCGGGGCTGGTCACGCGGGTCGTGGACAATCCGGTCAGCGGCGCGGGGCGGGGGCTTCCCCCCGGCGCGGGGACGGGGATCGTCGGCATGCGGGAGCGGGCCGCTCTGGTCGGCGGCCTCCTGGAGGCCGGTCCCCATGACGACGGCTGGCGCGTCCGCGCCGAACTGCCCACCCAGGAGATCGTATGACCATCCGAGTCCTCGTCGCCGACGACCACGCGGCGGTCCGGGCGGGCATCGTCCTCATCCTCGGCGGACACCGGGACATCGAGGTCGTCGGCCAGGCCGCGGACGGGGACCAGGCTGTGGCGATGGCCATCGACCTGCGGCCCGACGTGGTGTTGATGGACATCAGGATGCCCAAGCTCGACGGGATCTCCGCGACGCGCCGACTGAGCGGGGTGACGGACGTGCTGATCCTGACCACGTTCGACATCGACGAGTACGTCTTCGGCGCGCTGCGGGCCGGGGCCGCCGGCTTCCTGCTCAAGAACACCGAGGCCGACGCCCTGGTGGACGCGGTGCGCGTGGTGGCCAGGGGCGACGGCCTCATCGCGCCGTCGGTCACCCGGCGGCTGATCTCGGCCTTCGGCGCGTCGGTACCGGAGCGCAGGCCCCGGAAGACCGACGGCCTGACCCCGCGTGAGCGGGAGGTGCTGGCCTGCATCGGGCGGGGACTGTCGAACGCGGAGATCTCCGCCGAGCTGGACATGGCGGAGGCGACCACGAAGACCCACGTCAGCCGGTTGCTGAACAAACTGGGTCTTCGTAGCCGCGTCCAGGCCGCGATCCTGGCTCAGGAGCTCTCCCCGGAGAGATGACCGGCGGACCGGTGAACCCGCGCGTGTCCGAGCCACCGAGTCCGCAGATCCTCAAGTCCGGGGAGACGTGCCCGGGGGACGGGCACGCGAGCCACCGGACGGGGGTCCTACGGGTTCTCCGCCGGGACATACAGGGAGAGGGTCTCCGCGACGCACGCGGGCTTGATCTGACCCTCGACCTCCACGGTCAGGCGCATGTTCGCCAGGTAACCGGTGGGGGTCCGCTTGAGGTCGACGAGCTCGGCCCCGGCCCGGACCCGCGAGCCGACCGGGACCGGCGCGGGGAAACGGACCTTGTCGAGCCCGTAGTTGACGCCCATCGCCAGGCCGTTCACCTTGAACAGCTCGCCCATGAAAGAGGGCAGCAGCGAAAGGCTCAGGTAGCCGTGGGCGATGGTCCCGCCGAACGGACCCTGTTTCGCCTTCTCGACGTCCACGTGGATCCACTGGTGGTCGCCGGTCGCGTGGGCGAACAGGTTGACCTGTTCCTGAGTGATCTCGCGCCAGTCGGTGTGGCCCAGATGCTCTCCGACGGCGGCCTTGAGCTCGGTGACGTTGCCGAAAATCCTCATGAATGGAACTTTATTCGGTCGAGGGTACGGCGAGAAGGTTCACGACCGTGAACTCCTTCCCTCCGCCCACGTCCTTCGTCACGCACGTCGTGACCGGTCCGGTGGGAGCGGGCGCTTCGGACGGGCGGGAGGGAACGGCCGTGGCCGCAGGGCCGGGCGCCTCCGACGGGTGAGAAGGAACAGCCGTGGCCGCAGGGCCGGGCGCCTCCGACGGGCGGGAGGGAACGGTACCGCCGGGATCGGCCGTCTTGCACTCCTCCACCTGCTTCCTGCCCTCGTCCCAGTAGACGATCGAACTCGGCGAGGAGGAGATGCCCCGCCAGAAGCTTCCACCTCCCCGCTTGCCCTGCTGCGATATCCCGGCGAAGACGCCGCTCACCGGGTCGTACAGCGTCATGACGGGCGCGTACCCACCCGCCGCTCCGTCGCCGGAGAAGATCGTCAACTTCCCGAACCTGTCGAAGACCCCGTCCCCGACGCCGAACCCGGTGCTGAACCCCGGCAGGAGCCTGCGGCCGGAGCCGTCCAGCCGCTGGACCAGGGCCGTGTTCTTCATCTCTCCGAAGCACCAGGTGGGACCGCAGTGCAGCGCCTCGACCCCGCCGGGGACGTTCACCCCGGTGGTCTGCCCCGTCTCCAGGTTGACCACCTTGCTCTGGTTCTCCTTCCCGCCTTCGCCTTCCCTCTCCCCGACGTCGGCCGCCAGCGGCCAGGTCAGCAGGTGGAGGCCGTCCGTCCCCCGGAGGCGTTCCGGATTCCCGCCGCCCAGCGGGAGGCGGTAGACGCCCCCACCGTGCACCGACCACAGGAGGGAGTCCGTGGTGACGGCGATCCGGGTCACCTTGGACAGGTCGCCCGTGACCTCACCGACCCGTCTCGGCGTGCCACCGGATCGGGGCACGACCCAGAAGTCGGCCCACTCGTCGGGGTCGCCGGGCGTCGAACCCCACCATGCGATGTGATCGGCGCCCACCTCGAAGTCCTGCGCGAAGTACCCCTTTACCCCCGTGGCCGGCATGTTCGCGAGCACGGTGCTCCTGCGGGACACCGTGTCGTAGACCTCCAGGCGACCTGCCTTCTCGAACGACGACTCCGCGGAGAGCAGCAACTCCGTCGCGCTCAGGCCGGTGATCGGGCGGTAGCGCCGGCCGTCCGCGCTCTTGGCGGGGATCGTCGAGACCGCCTCGGGCCAGACCTCCGCGACGGGCCTGACCTGGGCCCGCGCGGTCTTCTCCGCCGCGGCCCTCTCGCCGTCGCTTACGGGGGTCGCCCCGTCCTCCGACGGCGGTGTGGCGCTGCTCACCGTGGCACCGTCCCCGCCCCCGCTGGAGAAGGTGTCCTTGGCCACCACCACGCCGCCGACCAGCGCGATCGTCCCCGCGACCGCGAGCATCGTCTGGGCCCGTACGCGGGTCCGCCGCCTGCGTTTCCGCAAAACCGCCGAGACCAGATCCTCGGCCGGATCGGGCGCGCTCTCCGCCGCCCTGGCCAGCACGCGGACCAGGGCCTCCTCATCCCTGTCGTCCATCACACTCGCTCCTTCTCAAGAGCGGCGGCCCTGACCCTGAGCTTGTCCAGGGCGCGGGCCGCCTGGCTGCGTACTGTGCCCCGGGAGACGCCGAGCAGGTCGGCGATCTCCTGGTCGGACAGATCCTCGTAGTAGCGCAGGACCAGTACCGCGCGCTGCCGGGGCGGCAATCCCTTCAACTCGTTCCACAGGCCGGCGTCGCCGCCGAGGCGGTCCTCGGTGTACGAGCCTTCGGGTACCGCGGCGACCAGCCGTTCCCTGCGTAATCGCCGCCAGGTGCTGACATGCAGGCGGGCCATGGTGGTGCGAACGTACCCTTCCGGGTCCTCTCGCTTCCTGACCCGCAGCCAGGCTCCTCCCAGACGCGCGAGAGCCTCCTGCGTCAGGTCTGCGGCGTCATCGGCGTTGCCGGTGAGCACGTAACCGTACCGGTACAGCGCTCGGCCCCGCGCGGCGACGAAATCAGCGAACTCCACGACCCCAGGACGCCCGTGGGACCGGATCTGTTGCATCCTTTGCGTCCTCTTTCTCGCCCGGGGTCGCCGCTTCGCGCGGGTCGGCCGCTCCGCAGAGGTCCACCGGTTCGCGCAGGTCCGCGCCTCCCCGAGGCCGGCCGCCTTTCCGGTCGCTCCCGAGCCGCCCGCTGAGCCGCCTCCCGAGCCGCTCGCTGAGCCATCCGCTGAGCCGCCTCCCGAGCCGCCCGCTAAGCCACCCGCTGAGCCGCCTCCTGAGCGGCTCGCATCACATTCCGGACAGGCCGTATCTTCTTTTCGCTGTACGGTCCGCGGCGCAATACCGGCCGTTCACGCGGGCTCCCTAGCGTGCCGCCATGAGACGACGTATGACGATCACCATTGGCGCGGCCGCACTCGCACTGGCGATGTCCGCACCGGCGATGGCCGACCCCGCCCCCGAACTCGGCTCCGGCTCCGGGCAGAGCGGCCTCGGGCGGGGTGACTTCGGGCGTGCCACGCTGACCGGTTTCGCCTCCTTGCCCGCGCTGACGTTCGTGCCCGGCAGCGAGCCGTCCGGGTCGCAGCTCGGCACGGCACCGATCAACGGGGTGACGCCGCCGTTCACCGGGCAGCCGGTGCAGGGTTTCAGCGGCATCGTGCGACGGCACGACGGCACCTACGACGTGCTTTCCGACAACGGCTACGGTGCCAAGGCGAACAGCGCCGACTTCCTGCTGCGGGTGCACCGGATCAAGCCCGACTTCCGGCGCGGCGAGGTCGCGGTGCTGGGCGGCTTCGATCTGAGCGACCCCCAGGGTCACGTGACCTGGCCACTGACCCGCTCCGACCGGAAGCTGACCGGCGCCGACTTCGACGTGGAGTCGATCGTGCGGGCCTTCGACGGCACCTACTGGATCGGTGACGAGTTCGGCCCATTCCTGCTGCACTTCTCCGCCTCGGGGGAACTGCTGGCGGCACCCGTCCCGCTGCCCGGGGTCAAGGCGCCGGAGAACCCGTTCCTCGGTGGCGAGCAGCCGAACCTGGGCAGGAGCAAGGGGTTCGAGGGCATGGCCCGTTCGGTGGACGGCCGCACGCTGTACCCGCTGCTGGAGGGCACCGTGACGGGCGACCCGGCGGGGACGCTCCGGATCAACGAGTTCAGCCTGCGCCGCAAGGCCTACACCGGCAGGCAGTGGACGTACCGGCTGGAGAGTCCGGACAACGCGATCGGTGACATGATCGCCGTCGACCGGCACCGGTTCCTCGTCATCGAGCGCGACAACCTTCAGGGCGACGAGGCGAAGACCAAGCGCATCTACCTGATCGACATCCGTCACGAGGACCTGCGCAAGACTCTCGTCGCCGACCTGCTCGACCTGGCCAACCCGCGTCGCCTGGGCGGGTTCGGGGAGACGTTCCGCTTCCCGTTCCAGACCATCGAGGACGTCGTGATCCTCGACGACCGGACCCTCGGCGTGCTGGACGACAACAACTTCCCGTTCTCCGCGGGCCGTACCCCGGGCAAGCCCGACGACAACGAGTTCATCACGGTGCGGCTGTCGCGCCCGCTGAAGGCCGACCCCCGCGTTTACCGGTGACGCGGACCGAGATGCCGTGACGCGCGCAGGGTTCCGTCCCGGTTGACCGGGACCGTCCGCCCGGGACCTGAAGGGTGACCGGCTCTCTCGGAGGGGTGTCCGTCCGGGAGAGCCGGCCGGTGGCGGCGGGCATCCCGAAGCCGATCCGGGACACCACAGGAACGAACCAGATAGAAACGCCTATTCTTAGACATAAGACAAACAATCACAACAAAAAAGAAGACGTCGTCAAATAAATCCCAGCCTCGCCCGGCATCATTTATTTACGCTACACCAACCATTCCAATGCGCTATCCGCTCGACCGCAGGGGTATCTCTCATCCGTTACCGCTTTCCGGGTAACGCTAAGTATCCGATGATTTCGGAGTCATAGTGAGACGGGGAGATGAAGTGCTTTCTCGCATGAGCAGACGGGCACCGGGACAAATCGCCGTGAGGCGCGCGGGCGCCCTGGCCGTCGCGGCCATGGCCGGCATCCTCGCGATGTCGTCGAACCAGGCACCGGCCAGTGCCACCACCTGGCAGGGTGAAACGCTCGGCTCGATCTCCCAACCGAACATCGGCCTGATCACCGCGGAGCGACCCCACCCCGACCGCAACAGGCCCGGCTTCCGGCCTTCGCACAAACGCCTCGGGAAGGCCATCAAGTGGGGCATGCCAGACTGGGGAAGCCCCCGGGGCCGCCGCCACAGCGCCGAGAACGGCCGGGAGCGCGGTTGGCAGAACGAGCGCAAGTTCATGAAGGGCCTGCGGGGCGCCTTCGGACGTCCCGGCCCCGGCAGGAACCACAGGCCTGACAGGTCCATCGACGACAGCGGGCCGATCACGATCGAGGTGCCCAGCGACGGATCGCAGCGGATCGTCAGAGACTTCGAGTTCTGAACGACGCAGCACGTTCCAGGACCCCGGCGTACCACCCGCCGGCGGTCGGCGGCCGCCCGGATGGACACTGCGGGCGGGTGGCCTGCCCGGTTCGGACCGGGCAGGCCACCCATACTTCCCCCACGTATCACCCGTCGCGTGTCAACGACGCCCGGATTCGCCCCCGAGGCGCATCGCAGGATCCAGGCGGCGGAGCGTCTCAGGGCGGGGGACCGCCGGGAGGATCACGACCTCGTCGTCACGGCCCGGTACGGCGGTCCGGCCGAGCGGACCGAGGACCGGAAGACATGGAAGGCGATCCCGGAGCAGGCCGGGATGCGGGAGGTCCGGGTCCGCGACGCTCCTCGTCGAGCAGGGAGTGAACCTCCAGGTCGTTCAGGAGGTCCCGGGCCGCACGAGGGTGACCACGACCGAACGTTATGCACATGTGCCCGCATCGCTCATGCGCGACACCGGCGAGCGGCCGGCCTCGGCGCTGTGGGGCGGGTCCTGGGCCCCCGTGGTGCCCCGGCCGCGATGAGAGCCGCGACCACGAACCCGCTGGAGATCGGAAAGGCCCTCCCCCGGATTCGGGAAGAGGGCCTCTCACCTGCGGAGGCTCGGGGGTCTGAACCCGGGTGGGCGGTAAGCCCAGACCGCATCAGCAGCTCGGATCCCGGCCGTTCTGACCGGTTCAACCTGCACCGTACGGCCTCGCCGGTCAAGGTAGGACGCCTCTGTACGGTGCGGCATAGCAACTCGAGCTGCGACTAGCGGCCCGGCCAGGCATCTGGGCGGGACTGTAGCTCCGGCTACGCGCTCGGCTCATTGAGGATCTGCGAAATGCGCTGGTGGGACAGGCGCATCACGCTGCCCACGTCACGAGTGGTCCACCCTTGGCCGGTGAGGAGGCGGGCGGCATGGCGGACGACGTCGCGCTCGGCCTGCTCGGCGAGGACACGCGCCTGACGTGCCTCGACGACAGCCGCGAGGGCGGCCTTGGCCTCCGGGTCGGCGGGGCTGACGTGGACGCCGATCGCTTCGGGCTCGTCCCGGAGGGCGTCGAAGATGAGCTGGGCGACGTTGCTTTTAACGTCCGCCCAGCTCGCGCCCTGGGCTTGGACGGTGCGCCCGCCAGGGAGTTCGGCGGTGGCGGTCCACTGCTTTCCGGTGCGCGTGGCGGTGGCGAAGTATGTGACGGCTTCGACGACGATGTCGTCGTCACTCGGGGGAATGAAGTCGGGCTGGTCGAAGATCAAATCGTGGTTCATCAGCTCCATGGCCTTCAAGTTAGGGGCCGCAGCACATATCGTCTAGATCGATAGCCAAAATTCGTCTAGTGGATTTGCCATCGCTTGTTTTAGCCGGGCTGCCGGGGCAGATAGGGGAACAGGTGCCGCAGGCGGGCATGGGCGTACCGCAGCCACCGGGCATCGGAAGCGAAGCCGGGCATCGCCTGCATCATCGCCAACGTCACCAGCTCCGCGTCGCTGAGCTGCGGTGCGATGCCCACGGCCGGCCGCCACGGGGCGAGCTGAGGTGAATTCTTCAGCAGGTCGTCGGTCTTCACATAAAGCACGGCGGCAAGGGAGTCCACGACATAAAGCGCGGCGGCAAGGGAGTCCACGTCTGTCTTCACCCACCGACGTTGGACCCCCTTCCTCTGTGCACACAGGCATCGCCTAAGATCGGCCGCTTATGCGGTGGTCCGCCTGGGAGGCAGTTTCTTGCCCTACTCCGGCAGAGAGACTTCGCGGTCGACACATGGGGGGCAGGTCGTGGATATGGCGCGCAGGGTTGTCACACGTGATCATCTGGCAGGAGTCGCACGCGCGGCTCTGGGCGCCGAACATCACCTCACCGGCATCTCACGGCTTCGCGGCGGCAGCAAGAAAGGCGTGTACCGCCTCACCTTCGATAATGATTCCACCGCGATCGTCTACATCTGGGACGACGCCGAGAACTACTGGCCCACCGCGCAGATCGATGAAGCCGAGAACCATGCGAATCCCTTTTCGCACGCCTCCGGCATCGACCTTTTCGTGGCCGCTCACACGCGCCTGGACGCCCTTGGAATCCGTACCCCGCGGATCTATCTGGCTGACCGGAGCAGGAGCCACTACCCGGCCGACATCGCGGTGGTCGAGGATGTGCCCGGCGCAACGCTGGAGGCGTTGCTCCAACAAGACCCGGACGGCGTGAAGGTGCCTCTGTCACGGCTTGCCGACGCGCTCGGCACGATGCAGCGGCACCGGGGACCGGGCTTCGGCAAAGTCGCCCTGATCGACAACGGCGGCATCTCCCAGGGCCACTCGTGTGAGCAGCTCGTCCTCGACCGCGCGCTCGACGACCTCGCCGAAGCCACCTCACGCGACACGCGGATCGCGAACGCCCGTGACTGCTTGGAGGACATCGTTCGCGGGCTGGCTGCCACAGTGCGCCCGCGCTCGGAGTACGGGCTCATCCACGGCGAACTTGGACCGGACCATGTGCTGGTGGCCCGGCATGGGCACCCGGTCCTCATCGACATCGAGGGCCTGATGTTCTTCGACGTCGAGTGGGAGCACGCGTTTTTGCGACTCCGCTTCGGCGAGCACTACCGGTGGCTGCACAGAAGCGGCCTCGACGAGCAGCGCCTGACCTTCTACACGCTGGCGATGCGCCTGTCGCTCGTCGCCGGACCGCTACGGCTCCTCGACGGCGACTTCCCCGACCGCGACGCCATGATGGAGATCGCCGAGCACAACCTCCAGCAGGCTCTTGCCTTCCTGCGTTAGGAGCGCGACGCGCCGATCATCACGTCGTTCAGATCAGTATCCGGGTCCACAAGGCCAGCCGTCTGCCGACTCTGACCGCCTACGACCACCGAACCCCTTGGAATCGATCATCCAGCCACCATCAGGCGATGGTGAGGGCCGTGCGGCCCTGCCCGCGAGTCCCCGCTACTGCCCCTTGATCACCGCCCCCGGGCACGCAACGGGCACGCGCGCCCACAGATCAGCAGAGGCATTCTGGACCGAGCTCGGCGGCTCGGCCACGATGAGGACATGACTGGAAGCGGATCAGCGCAGCCGCCGACGGCGGGCGGAGGAGCAGGCTCGCGCCTGAACTGGACGGCAGTGAGCGCTCTGGCGGGTGCGATTGCCGCCGTGGTCGCGCTGGTCGCCTACCTGATGCCGCCGACCCCGCCTCCGCCGCCCCAGTCCGACACGGTAGTTCCCGCTCCGGCCCCGCAGTCATTGTCACCGGATCCGGTCGCCCCCCGGCATGCACCGCCGACCCCGAGGCCATCGCCTGAGTCCAGCACGCCCCAACCACCAAGCCCCACGCGAGTGGTCCCGGTTTCCCCCCCACCGCTGTCAACGGTCCGGCCCGGCGGTTGCGACGAGGCAGCGGCGGCGCTGACCGCATACCGCCGGAACGCCGGGACCGTCCGCAGCAGCCAGGCGGCCGCGGCTCAGCAGACGTACCGCGACCTGATGGGCGCAGTCCTCGACGCGCAAGGAGCAGTGGGGGCGAAGATCAGTCGGCTGGCCGCCGAATTCCAGGAACTGAACTTCCGCTTGACCGGCATGACAGGCGGCGACCCCAACCAGGTGATCGCGGATATCAATACAGACGTCGCGGAGCTCAATAGGCTGTGCGGGTCCATCTGACCTGACGACACGTCACAGCACAGACTGGCGCGCGACGGCTGCGGAGCAGCGGGGCCACGGGGGCCGCGCTGGAGCGCCGTTCCCGCGTGCTCAACGCCTCCACCAGACAAACCCGACTCGGTCCCGCACGGTGATCGACCACGTTGCCCAGTGAGCCAGGGTGATGAACGAACCCTGGATCGTCGATCGCCCCCAAGCACGTACGGTGGCCAACCATGCTGTGGCGATCGTGAGGGCTCCGGTTGTGCGGCGGCGTGGCAACCCTGGTCGGGGCGTTCGGTCGGTGCGGTGGGGCCGGCGTGCGCCGCCCGGCCCGGTGCCCCGCCGCCGTTCGGAACCGGCCCCCAGGCCGCACGCCCGGACGGCGGGCGGGCGGAGGGCCGGGGATGCGGCGGCGCGCCGCGCCGCCTTGACGTGGCCGGCGCCCGGTGGAACGGTACCCGCTGGTCGGTCGCCCTGGCGCTCGGCATCCGGCGGGGCGAGGCGCTCGGGCCCGGTGGCAGTACGTCGACCTGGAGACCGGGATGATCCGGGCGTGGTTCCAGATCCAGCGGACCGAGTGACGGCACGGCTGCGCCGATCCGCGCACGTGCGGCGAGAAGTGGCACCGGCGGCCCTGCAGAAAGAACTGCAAGGAGCACGGGCACCTCCCCGGCTGCAAGCCGGGCTGCACCAAGTCGGGGCACACCTGCTACAGGCGGCCCTGCCTCAAGGACTGCATCGGCCACGCCGACAAGTGCCCGAAGCGTACGGGCGGCGGCATCGTCTTTCGGCAACGCAAAGGCAAGAGCAGGCTCACTCTCCAGTGCCCGCCGGAGCTGCTCGCGATCCTCAAAGCGCACCGCAGGGCCCAGGCGGCGGATCGGCTGCGGGCGGGGGACCGCTGGGAGGATCACGGCCTTGTCCTCGTCACCCGGCACGGCGGTCCGATCGAGCGCACCGAGGACTGGAAGACGTGGAAGGCGATCCTCAAGCAGGCCGGGGTGCGGGACGTCCGGGTGCACGACGCCCGCCACACGGCCGCGACGCTCCTCGTCGAGCAGGGGGTGAACATCCGGGTCGTGTAGGAGGTCCTGGGCCACACGCGGGTGACCACGACCGAACGTTACGCACATGTGTCCACACCGCTCATGCGCGACGCCGGGGAGCGGCTCGCCTCGGCGCTCTGGGGCGACTCCTGAGCCCCCGCTGTGCCCCCGTTGCAACTGGAGCTGCGACTACGAGCCCCGCAGAGATCAAAAAGGCCCTCCTCCCGGTTTCGGGAAGAGGGCCTCTGATCTGCGGAGGCTCGGGGATTTGAACCCCGGATGGGCGGTAAACCCAAACCGCATTAGCAGAACCTTGCTAGTCGTGGGGCCGCCCTCGGCCAGAACTTGTCTCGTGGTGTTTCTGCAGTTCAGCGGCCCTTCCCGGTGTGGGCTGGCAAGGTGCCGGTTGCACTCATCCGGGGCCGCTTGTGCCATCACGGTGCCATCAGGAGTGATCGAAGAAGCGCCCGTCGAGGTGTCTCATTTCCTCGTTGGCGGCCGTCCGCCCTTGCGAGAGCGACGTTCGGAGAGCTCAGCTTCAGCCTCGGCGAGGTCTTTCAGGTCTTGCTCATCGCCGTGCTCACGAATATCGGCTCGGATGTGGTCGAGCAGCCGGGCAGTTCGTGTCGTGTCGAGCCGCGCGGTGACGCGGCCGTACGCATCCCACATCACTCGAGGGATGCGGAACCGCGTGTGGTGGGTGTGTCCAGCACCCTCGGGCGCCGGCAAGTCCTCGGCCATCGCGCATCCCTTCTCTTGGTCCCACAAGGATTCTGACACAACTTATTGTGTGGGACCACGGTTCTTGTTATTGTGGTCCCACACGGTTAAGCATTGCGCGACGCGCCGCCTGACCTCGTACGACCCGTAAGAAGCAAAACGGCCCGCCCGGTGCTCGCAACACCGGAACGGGCCTCGGCAAGGAACCGCCTCTACGAAAGGTCCCTCACCGTGGACAACAACGGTACGACCACCACCCCCGTCACCGCCACCGCGGTGAACCTGCGCACCCGCTCTTCCGGCGTCGTCCACGCCGCCGTCAACGACCTGCCCGCCTGCCCCGCCCGCCCTCGCGCCACCAGCCCGGCCGGCGCCTACACGGAGACGCAGGAGCCCGTCTCCTGCAAGCACTGCCTGAAGCTGACCGCCACCGAGCCCGCCGAGCGCGTCGAGGTCGAGGCGCCCGCGCAGCCGGCCGAGGCCCGCGAGTACGGGGTGCGTGGCACCGTCAACACCCCCGAGGGCGTCCAGGTGCGCGTCTACGCGGGCGAGTCGCTCGAGCACGCCACCACGAAACTGCTGCGGGACCTGCACGGGGTGCAGCAGCGCGGCGGCCTGGCGGTCGACGGCGCCGTGGTCTCTCGCACCCCGGGCGGGGAATGGGAGCCCATCGAGACCACCCGCCACGACGACTCGGTGCAGCTGGTCGACGTCACCGCCTTGACCCCCGCCCAGCTCGACGGCATCACCTGCGTTCGCTGCGGGACCGAGGCCGACCGGATGCTGCCCGCAGGCACCGTGGCCGGGTACGGGCAGGTGTTCCAGTGCTCCCCGGCCTGCGCCCCCTCCGAGCCGACGTCCTCCGCCTGCCCGGCCTGGTGCGACGGCGACGACCACGGCGGCGACCCGGTCGGCGAGCGCGCCCACTGGTCCGCCACCAGCGACCTGCCCCTCTCCCTGGAAGACCTCGTTGACGACGTGGACGGCGGAACCTACCGGCCCGCGCTGCTGGCCGAGCTGCTGAACGTCGAAAGCGACACCCGCGGCACGCACATCCACCTCAGCGACAACGTCTCGGCCACCTGGGGGCGCAAGCTCACCGTGGCCGAGGCCGACGAGCTCGCCGACCACCTGCGTGACCTGACCGCGCAGGCCCGCGCCTCTCAGGTGCCGGTGCCCCGCCCGGCGAAGCCCATGCCGTTCTGGCAGACCGTCCCCTGCCCGGCCTGGTGCGACGGCCTGCACGACGACGGCGACCACCCCGACGACCGCGGCCACTACAGCGGCCTGCACACCAGCCCGCTCACCCAGGAACCGCCGGTGCAGGTCGCCCCGAACGTGTGGGGGCCGGAAGAGCTCCACCTGTCCCTGCACCAGGGCGAGCGGGAAGCCGTGCCGGTGGTGCGGCTCAGCCGCGGGGGCCGCACTGACCGCATGGTGACGATGACCCTCGCCGAGGCCGAGCAGACCCACGCCAACCTGGGCGCCCTGCTGGCCGAAGCTCGCGCCGCCCGACCGGCCGTCACCGCCCACGGGTGCGCGCTGTGGTGCGTGCAGCACGACGACTGCACCGAGGGCGGCCGGCACCCCGCCGACCCGCGCGGCGGCATGTGCCGGGCCGGAAGCGCACCGCTGCCCGGCGGCCGGTACGGCAGGCCCGGCCACGTTGACCTGACCTACGACGCCGAGGACGGGCACCTCATCCAGATCAACAACGACAGCGATGCCGTGCTGACCCTGGAAGAGGCCGAGCGGCACGCGCGTACGGTCCTCGACCGGGTGGCGCTGGCCCGCACCACGATCCCGGCCAGCCCGGCCCCGCTGGAGAACGTCGAGGGCGCCTGCTCCGACCCGGCCTGCCGCATCTGCAAGACCGCCTGACCCCCTCACAGACGGTCCCGGGCCGGTGCATCACCACCGGCCCGGGGCCTGGACCTCATCCCTGACACAGACAGGAGACGTGATCGTGTCTCAGAACCTACCGGCCTCCGCGCGGTGGTGCCCGGTGTCGTGGTGCCCGATCCGGCACGACGACGCCCCGGCCCGCTTCCACCGCCTGAACCTCGGCCCGTTCCCCGGGCCCACCCTGGAGGAGTCCGCCGAGTCGGCGGAGATCCGGGTTGCCCTGCTGCAGGACGAGACGGACGGCGACCTCGACGAGCCGCTCGTGCGGATCTCCTACACCCTGTACGGGCGGCAGCGGGTCATGGAGGTCGCCCCGTCCGATGCCGCCGACATCGGGGACCTGTTGACCGCGGTGGCCGGCAACCGGCATCAGGACTTGGCGTCCACCCTGGTGGGCGTCTTCTGGTTGACCGGCGGTGAAGTATGAACGGCGAGGAGATCCCCGCGTTCCTCGACTCACTCACGCCGATCGAGGCGTACATCATGCTCGCCTACCTGGCGTGGTGTGCGCCGCAGCGGTTCGCCGCGGCGGTCGCGCAGGTCGAGGAGTTCCGCGTCATCGAAGCAAGCTTGGCCAGGGGTGCCCGATGATCCGCACCGCGCGGCGGGCTCCGGCCCGGTGGCCGTTGCTGCTGCTGGCGCTGCCCGCCGGCGTGGCCACCTGGTCGGGATGGGTTGGTCTCGGCGAGAAGACCGGCTTCGGTCTTGTCACACCCCTGCCCGGCATCGCCGATGACTTCCAGATCAACACCGCGATCACCCTGCCGATTGGTGTGGAGACCTACGCCGCGTACGCGCTGGGAACGTGGTTGTCATCGAGCCCGATGGTGTCGGCCTCAACCCGGCGGTTCGCCAAGTGGTCGTCGATCGGGTCGCTGCTGCTGGGCATGCTCGGGCAGGTCGCCTACCACCTGTTGGAGGTGGCGGGCTTCGTCACAGCACCGGGGTGGATCGTCACGGTGGTGTCGTGTCTGCCGGTGCTGGTGCTCGGCATGGGCGCGGGTTTGGGCCACATGCTGTCGAGAGACGCACAGGAGCACACCGAGGCGGAAGCGGTACCCGTCCCTGTGGGCAGCCCAACCCCGCTGTCTCGCGAAGTGGCTGAGGCGCTCATGACGGCCCGGTACTGGGCTGCCCACCGGGGACACTTCATTGATCTGCCGGCGGAGTTGTCGGAGGTCTCGGCCGGGGTGGAGGGGACGCCGGATGTCTTCACCGCCGAGTCCTGGGACGCCTTCACCACCTCGACCGTCTCCGAGGCTCGGACCGTGCCCGCGGCAGCTGTCGATGCGGATACCCCTGAGGTCGATTCCACTGCGGGGGAACCGGCCGATTTACCTGCCGAGCCTGTAGAGCCACCTGCGAAAACGACGGTTCTCGTACCCGCTCCCGATCCCCTGTGGGCGACCGCCGCACAGAGGTACGCGGACGTTCTCGCCGAGGGGCAGGTGCCGCCTTTGTCGCGGATCAAGAAGGACCTGAAGGTCGGTCAGCCGCGCGCCGCGCGGGTCCGCCTCTACCTCGACCAACTCGCCCAGTCCTAGACCAGGTCCGCCCCCGGATCGACCGTCCAAAGCAGGTCCGGGGGCGGGTCTCCAACCAAGTGGAGGTAACCCATGATTCACTACCTGTCCCGTCCGAGCACCTCTGCGGGCGGTGATGCGTGATGGTCGACGTCGCCCACGAGGTCGCTGGCGTCCGGGCCGAACTCGCCCGAGCCGACACCAAAGCAGCCACCCTCCTCAGCCTCGCTGGCACCGCCACCAGCGTCGTCGGCGCCCTGGCCGCGCTTGGCGCCACCCGCCTGCCCGGGCCCGCCCAGACCGCCGTGTGGGTGGGGGCCGGACTCCTCGCCGCCGCGGTCGCCGTACTGCTGTGGGCCGTCCGCCCGGCCCTGGCCCGGCCCGGCGCCGGCTTCGGCTGGGCCGTCTACGCCTACAGCACTCCGGACGCCCTCGCCGCGACCACGCCCACGGACCGCGGGCACCACCAGCGGGCCGAGCTGATCGGTCTGTCCTGCCTCGCCCGCGCCAAGTACCGGCGCATCCGCCTGGCCGTGGACCTGATGTTCGCCGCACTCACCGTCCTGGTCGCCGTCCTTCCCATGGGGGCGTTGTGATGATCGGCAGCAGCGCGCCCCGTCCTAGCGTGTGGGCGGGCCTGTGGGCGGTCATCCGCCTGTTCCTCACCGCGGCGGACGACCTGCTCGCCGCCCTCGCCGGCGCCCGCCCGCTGCGCTCGGACGCCCACGACGTCGCCCGGGTCGTCGGCGACGCCTACCGCACCGGTAAACACCACGTCGCCGAGGGCCACGTGATCGACGACGAAGACGATGAGGAGGACGAGCGATGACCGCGGACCGGCCCGGCCGGGCGCGCATCCCCGAGCTGTCGAACATCCCGTGGGGCGGCCCGAAGGCCATCACCGACTACGCCAAGATCGGGCGGGCTCTCGTCCGTGACCTCGGCGGCGAGTTCGAGATGGGCGCCGAGGAGCTGTACGCGGTGCTCATCCGCTCGTTCAAGGGTCACCCGATCCTCGCCCTGCTCGGCGCCCCCGACGTGCGCCTTCGCGCCCGCCGGGTCACCCGGCGGCTCAAGCGGGCCGCGGAGCTGCAGCGGGGGTCCGCGGTCGAGCTGGTGAAGTTCCACCAGCAGTTCCGCAAGGAGTTCATCGAGCAGCTGCCTTCGATCCGTGACAAGAAGAAGGTCGAATTCAACTGGGACGACGACTGATGGCCGCCCGGACGAAGGAACTCGCCACCGTCGAAGAATCGTCGGTGAACAAGGTCGTCGCCAAGGGCGTGTCCAAGCTCGTCACCCTGTCCAGCCCGTGGGTGGTCGGGGTGCTGACCTTCGGCGTGGGGTGCGCCTTCCACGTCATCCTCGACTCCGACGACCCCGACGTGGTCGCCTGGACGGCGTTCCTGATGAGCGCCGCCGTGCTGGTGCTGACCGCCGTCACCTACGGCCAGTCGCACGCCCGCGGCCCGTGGGGGCGTATCCACACCACGGCCACGACGCTGCTGTCGGGGCTGTGGGTGACCGGCGCCACGATCAACGGCCCGCTGACGGTGGTCACCGGGCGCCTGGTGCTCATCGGCGGATTCACCCTCGCCCTGTCGTGGAACATCCGGACCGTGATCCGGCTCAAGGGCTGGGACGCGCCTGGGGCGATCTCCGACCCGTTGGCGCTGCTGTTCGGCCAGGGCGCCGCGAACGCCGGAATGCCCGCGATCGAGGCGCGCACCACGACGGCGACCGCGCACAAGGTCGAGGGGGCCGTGCAACTGGAGGCGGGCCGGCAGACCGCGGACGACCTGACGAAGAAGGTCCCGTACATCGAATCGGGGATCGGGTTGCCGCCGGGGTCGATCACCACGGCGATTGACCCGGACGACGCGAGCAAGGCGAAGGTGACGATCTCCGACCCGCGGGTCATGAAGCACCCGATCCCCTGGCCGGGCCCGTCCCGCCCGGGAGCGTCGATCGCTGATGCGCTGCGGCACGGCCTGTGGCAGGACCTGGATGAGCTGGCCTACGTCATCGTCGGCCATCACCTGCAGATCATGGGGCAGACCGGGTCCGGCAAGTCCATCGGCGGGGCGTGGAACCTGCTGGCGGAGATCGTCACCCGGTATGACGTCGCGGTGTTCGCCGTCGACGTCACCAAGGGGACGCAGACCTTGGGCCCGCTCGCCGAGGCGCTGCACCGGTTCGAGACGACCAAGGCCGGGGCCAAGGCGCTGCTGCGTGAGATACAGGAGCAGGTCAAAGAGCGCACCGACCAGCTCTCGGCGAAGAAGAAGCAGAAGTGGGTCCGCGGGTGTGGGCTGACGTACTGGGTCCTGTGGATCGAGGAGTTCCCTGACGTCTTCGACATGCTCACCGACAAGGAGCAAGAGAACTTCCTGTCGATGCTGAAGGCCATCCGCTCGGCCGGCGGCACGGTCGTGATGAGCCTGCAGCGCTCGGATTACACCCAGATGCCGACTCTCGCCCGCGGACAGCTCGCGAAGGCGTGCTTCGGCGTGGAGTCCGCCCATGACGCCGGGTTCGGCCTGTCGGAGGCGCAGCAGGACGCGAACGCCCGCCCGGAGCTGTGGAGCAACAAGCAGCCCGGCATGGCGTACTGGGATGCGCCGTCCATCCCGGATGAGCGGATCGCCATGCCGCTGCGCACCTACGCGTGGGGCCTGGTGGATGGGGAGATCGACGACGAGCGGGCCAACGAGGAGATGCGCGCGCACGCCGCGGCGTGGCCGGCCGCGGCGAAACCGGTCGACCCGGGCACCGCGGCCATCTCCCGGCTGCACGACGGCGCCCCGGCGCTCGGCGTGGCCACGGCGGAGCTGGAGCGGCCCGACGAGGTCGAGGACGAAGACGACGAGGAGGCGGTGGAGAACGTGACCGCCGAGTACCTGACCACCGACGACCCCGACCCCGACATCCACGCCGGGCCCGACGACCCGATCACCGACCGCCCCGACGATCCCGAATGGGAGTTCGCCCCGCCCGCGCAAACGATGACCCCTCAGGAGCGCGGAGCGGCCCTCATCGCGCACCTGCAAGGGTTGTGGGATGGTGGGGCCCGGAACTTCGCCACACGCGATCTCAGGCCGTTGTGGGAGTCCACCGACATGTCGCGGGCGTGGGCACAGAAGCAACTCAAGAAGCTCATCGAGGCCGGGGTGCTCGACTACGACGATGACGAGCAGCGCTACCTGATGCCGGAGCGGCCCCACGTCGACTGAACCCCGCAGTGAGCCCGTCAGCCTGACGGGCTCACGGCTGCGCATGAGCTACATGCCCAAGCCGGGCTACCTAGGAGCGGGTGACGGGAAGCCTCGGTGGCCCCCACACCGACTCCCACCCCATCGCCAGCAGCCACCATACGCCCATGCCCAGCGCGACGCCCAGAAGGAGCGTTACCACGACCAGCGTCACCAGGGCGCGCCAAGAGAACCGGGCGGGGCGGCGTTGGAGAGTCATCATGACCCCAGCAAAGCAGGTGGGCGGACGACACTCCACCCCCGGCGCCAGTCGCAGAAAGGTCTCACATACGGCTGCGCGTGGGCTGCCCGCGCACAAGATTTGATCTTGCTGTCATGGGTGCCACGGGAGGGTGCCACACCCCTGCCACGAGGGGTGCAACGGAGGGGTGCCACGCACTGTGGCACCCCTTGTGACCTGTAACCCTCTCCCGCGTTGCACCCCCATCCCCTCCGCGAGGTGCCACACCGCAGGCGCACCCGCCATGAGTGGTGATGGGCCCGGTTTTGCGACCGTCAGGGTGACGGTCGCAAAACCGCCCCGACTTCCCGCGATGAGCCGACGTCTTGAGGGACACGGTGCCCCCCCCCCGACTCGACCGGCGCTCCCCTGCGCCGAAGGGGCGTTCCTCATGACATGGCGAAGGCCCCACACATAGCCTGAGGTTGTCGAGACCGTTACGGATACGTGCGGGGCCTACTCATGCGCGATGGTAGTACGAACGCCCCGGCCGGCGAAGAGGGTATTGGGCGGCGGATCGCCCACGCTCGCAAACTGCGCGGCCTGACACAACAGCAGCTCGCCGACCGGGTGCCCTGCTCCAAGAGCCTCATCGCCCAGGTCGAACGAGGGCACAAGCCAGCCACGCAAGCCCTCGTCACCGCCGTAGCGCGAACCCTGCGAATCAACCTCGGCGAGCTGACCGGCCAGCCGTACCGCAACCCCAGCGCCAGCGAGGACCGAGTCCACGAGTGCATCCCCGAGATCCGGCGCGCACTCCTGTCATGGGACCTGCCCGACGAGGACCTCCAACCGCCGACGATCGAGCAACTGCGCACCAGCGTGCGCCACGCATCCGCGCTGGGCAGGAAGGCCCGATACACCCGGCTCGGACAGATGCTTCCGGGCCTGCTGGAAGAGCTGACGCGAGCCGTCCACGTCAGCGAGGGGGCACGGCGTGATGAGCTCTTTGGACTGCTCTCCGAGGCGTACACCGGGGTGACAGCAATCTCCTACACGTTGGGCTACTTCGACCTGCGCAGCCTCGCCATGGATCGCGTGGCGTGGGCGGCTCAGGCGTCACAGGACCCGCTGCGGGTCGCCCGCACGCAGTGGCAGCGCTCAACGCTGTTCCTGGCGACGGCCACCTACGACAAGGGCCTGATGCTCCTGGAGCGGGTGCGGCGAGACATCGGTGAGGACCTCGGCCGGTTGACCCCCGCCGAGGTGAGCGTGTACGGCGCGGCGCATCTGCGATCCGCGATCTTCGCCGCCCGTGCGGCAGACCGGCAAACCGCGTTCGACCACATCGAGCACGCCCGCGAGGCCGCCCGTGTGCTCGGCCAGGACGCGAATCACTACGGCCTCGAATTCGGCCCCTCCAACGTGATCATGCACGAGGTCGCGACCGCCGTGGAGATGTACGACGGCGGCGAGGCGGTCCGCCGTGCCCGGCAAGCTGTCCTCTCGCCGGCGGTCGCGCCGGTCCGGCTCGGCCACTACTACATTGACCTGGCGCGCGGCTGGCTCTACCAGGGGGATCGACAGAAAGCCCTGGAGACGCTGCTCGCCGCCCGCCGTGTCGCCCCTCAACAGACGCGCAACCATCCGATGGTCCGTGAAACCGTGCGGATGCTCGTCGACTTGGAGCGGCGGCGTGCCCAAAGTCTCAGCGGCTTCGCGAGCTGGCTCGGTCTGCCGTAGCGGACGAGTTTCACGAACCTGTGATACTTCACCGCCCCGCGTGACGGTCACGCTGTCTCCATGCATCGGGACATGGAATCACCGCATGCGCCGGACGTTCAGGGGTCGCTCCCGCTGACCGGCGACCAGGCCGACGCGCTTGCCGCGGGCATCGCCCGAGCGTTCCCCGCGTGGAGGATCTGGCAGGCCGGCGGCATCTGGTACGCAGCCGGCCCGTGCCCGCGGCCGGGGTGCCGCTGCGCTCGGACGCTGCACGCCCCGGGCCCGGGGGGCCTGTACCGGCAGCTCGACGACGCCGAGCAGCGCACCCACGCTCGAAGGGAGGCGCTGCTGTGACGTTCCCGAACGACCCTGCCCTGTGGCGCCCGCAGTTCTCCGAGGAGGCGGCAGAACTCGCCGAGCGGCAGCTTGCCGCCCTCCAGCAGAACTTCCCCGGCTGGGACATCACCTGCGTGGCCGACCTTTCCGCCCCGGTCTGGTACGCCATCCGGCGCACCCCGCTCACCGCCCGGCAGAAGGTCGCCGGCGTGTGCGAGACGCTCATGCGCTCCTCGGCCGAGGAACTCGCGCAGGAGCTGACCATCCAGGTCGAGCTGGTGCACCGGACGCGAGCCGTGAACACCTTCACCTCATGAGCCGGCGCGGCGGCACGGACGCCCCCGTGCCGTGCCGTCGCGCCTCCCAACACCCCGCGGGCGGTGGTGCGCAGACCAGGGGCCGCCCGCGGGGGTGAACGCGGCCGGACGACGTCTCGGGCAAGGCGTCGTCGAACGACGATCGCGAGCGGCGCCCCGACTCGTCCTCACGGCGGGGCGCCGCGCTGCCTGTTCAACGCAGCACGTCGGAAACGAACCAGCCGAGGAGGCGTTCGTGAGCACTGCCGCAACGAGCACACCATCAAGCGCTGTGCCGCGCGTTGAGGAAGTCTTCAGGCACGCAGAGCGGGAGATCCGCCGGGCCGCGGCTGGCCTATGGCCGGATGCCGCCGTACGGCTGGGTGAGCACGTGCCGTCCGTCACCGGCTACGTCCACCGCCTGCACGTCGATGACCGCGAGTTGTTCGCGAAGTACTCCGTCCTCGGTGTGTCGCTGGTGTCGCTGCTGCGTGGCGCCTACGGCGATTGGCCGCAGGTCCGGCGCATGCAGGCGGCCTACATCCTGCGGCCGGACGCGCTGCTGACCCGGGAGGCCGCGCAATTGCGCTTCCTGGGCAGCCTGAGACGGCCCCAGGTGTGCGCGGTGGCCGGCGCCTCGTGCGGGGTGCTGTTCACCGAGCCGGTGACCGGCGAGAGCCTGGCCCGTCTGCTGCTGGCCCGCCCGCACGACGCGGCCGAGCTGCTGGGCGCCGCCTACAACGAGCTCGACTGCCTGCACCGGCCGCGCTCCGCACGCAGCCTCGCCCGGCACGGGGTCATCGACGAGCGCAGCATCACGGGCACGTTCCTGCGCAAGTTCAGCGGCACCGGCGGCGCGGTGTACATCGACCGGCTCGGCGCGCACCCGGGCAGCCCGGCCGAGCGTGATGCCCTGGTGGCCGTGCTGCACCGGGTCGTGGCCCGGCTGCGTCGGGATCGCACGGTCATGCTCGCGGCCGACACCCGCACCGTCTTGGCCTACGGGGATCTCAAGCCCGAGCACGTCCTGTTCCCGGACGGGCCAGCCGCGCGTCCGGTGTTCATCGACCCCGGCCTGCTGCGCGCCGGACCCTGCACCGACGCCGCGAAGCTGATCAGCCGCACCATCCTGATGCTGATCTCCCACCGGCCCGGCCAGGACACCGTCAAGCAGGTGACCGAAGGGCTGGCGATGTTCGCCGCGGCCCAGGTGCGAGCCCTGCCGGACGAAGCGCGCGACGGCTGGCTGCGAGAACTGCTCGCGCTGTGGCTGATGGACACCATCAACATCCTGTCCACCTACCTGTCGGCGCCGGCCGAGCTACCGATCCCCACCCAAGGCCATCGGCTGGTGCGGCGGGCCACCGCGGTGTGCGCCATGGCCGACGCGGTGAGCCGGGACCTTGCCGCAGGGATCGACCCGCGCGTGGTGTGGGAGCGCGGTCTGCCCTTGGTCCAGGGGGCGGCGCTGTGAGCCCGGTCGAGGCGGTGGGGGTGGTCGGCGCCGGCGCGGTCGGCCAGGCCGTAACGGCCGCGCTGGTCACCTCCGGGCTGCCCAGCCGGTTGCTGCTGGCCTCTCGCACCGAGGAGCAGGCCGCCGCGCTGGCCGCGGACCTCGACGACATGCGGCAGACCGTAGCCTCCCCGGTGCGGCCGTCCCCGTGCCGGGTCGGCGACCTCGTGGACTGTTCCGCTGTGGTCGTAGCCGTCCGCGCGTCCTTCACCAACACCCGCGGCCGGGACATCCGCATGGGCGGCGCCGCGGCGAACGCCCCGGTCATCCGCGCCCTCGGCGAGGTCCTGCGCGGTTATGCCGGGACCGTGCTGGTGGTGACCAACCCGGTGGATCTGATGACCCGCCTGCTCGCCGAGACCTCCGGGTGCGCACGCGTGTACGGGGTGGGCTCCAACCTCGACACCGCCCGCTACCGTCTGGCCCTGGCCCGGCTGCTGGGCGTCCCACCGGACGCGGTGCGCGGGCATGTGATCGGCGAGCACGGCGACGCCGCGGTGGTGTGCGCGTCGGCGACCACTGTCCACGGCCGGCCCGTCGAGGTCCCCGTGCAGCAGATCCGCGGCGAGCTGCGCACCCGGCCCGGCCGGATCAGCGCCGGGGTTGGCCGCACCCGGTCCGGGCCCGCCGGCGCGGTGCTGTCCACCCTGCGCAAAGCTCTCGGCCTGGACGACGGGGTGGAAGAGCTGTCGGCCCCGTACGGCGGGGGGTGGCTGGGGGTTCCGCTGCGGTTCACCGCCGGGCGCCCCGTGCCGTGCCTGCCCGATCTCGACCCCGCCGAACAGGATCAGTTCGCCGCCGCCGATGCCAAGCTCCGCGCCGCCTACCAGGCGATACGACACCCCTGATGAAAGGATCTTCCCATGGGTACCCGCACCGCCGTCCGACTGCACGCCGCCAACGCCAGCGTGGCCGTCCACAGCAACACCCCGGCCGTCACCGACTGGGCCCGCCGCTACGTCGGCCCCTGGTGGCACGCCGTCTCGGTGCCCGCCGCCAGTGTGGGCGTCGAACCGCTGATCATGGCTGACGTCGACCCCGGCCTGTATGAGGCCATGGCGGGGCTGGTGCACGCCCGCCCGCATGAGGAGACCGTCTATGCCCGGACCCCCATCCTGACGGCGCGCGACACCGATGACAGCGTCATCGCCGTGTCCCCCGCTGATCAGCTGGCCTACCGGTCCGAGCCCGGCATCGGCGCTCTGATCATCGCCGGATGCGAGGCGGAACCGGTGGCGCTGGCCGCCGCCCGGCTGGCCCGCGAGATGATGCGCGGGCAGCTGCTGCGCGACGGCTGGGTGGTACTGCACGCCTCCGCCGTCACCGCCCCCGACGGCCGCACCGTCCTGGCCTTCGGCTCCAAAGGCTCCGGCAAGACCACCACGGCGCTCCTGCTCGCCTCCCAAGGGTGGGGGCTCCTGGCCAACGACCGCGTCTTCGCCCGACCCTGCGCCGACGGGGTCGAGATCAGCCCGTGGCCGTCAGCAGCCGCGATCGGGCTCGGCCTGCTGGACGCGCTCGGCTGGTACGACATCACCCGCAAGCGCCTGCAGGCCGGGGAACAGCTCCACCCGACCCAGGACTCACGGGTCACCGCTGCGCTCCTGGCCGGCGACCGCACGCCACTGTGGGAGCCGGGCGGCAAGCGGGAGCTGAAAGCCCAGGTCTTCCCCGACCAGTTCGAGACCTGGTTCGGGCTGCGCCTGTCCACCAGCGGGCACGCCGCCGCGCTGCTGTTCCCCCGCATCGAGCCCGGCGCCACCCCGGGCATCGCCGAGACGACCAGCACCTTGACCGACCACGACTTCATGAGCGGGGCGACCGAGGACCGCTACCCCGACATCTTCGGCCTGGCCCAAGGCATCGACGGCGGAGGCCGCGCCGAAGACCGGGCTGCGGTCGCCGCCCAGATGGCGGAGCTGCCGCACCACTCCGTCGTCCTCGGCCACGACTGCGCGGACAACGCCGCCTTCCTGGCCAAGCTCGCAGAGGCTTGCTGACGGTCTATCCGGCCACATGACGACGGGCCCATAGATCCGGATGCCGTGAGTAGCGATGCGCCCTTAAAGGCTGCTCACGGAGGTGAACGCGGCCGGACGACGCCTTGCCCGAGGCGCCGTCGAACGCCGGCCGCGGTGGTGCCCCCGCCTTGACTCGTCCTCAGGCGGGGGCACCGTCATGTTTGGGCACGCTGTACGTCACCAGCTCCGGCCGGAACCCTTCGAACCTCCACCATGATGGGAAGCCAGATGCACCAGCGCATCTCGTCTGGGACGATTCGAGATCTCCCAAACGAGAGGGGCAGATGGGGTGCATAGGGTATCGGGCGGCGTGGGTTCCTGAGGTTGAGGACCGAGGCTGGGAAGAGGCCGCCAATCTCGCCGTCACCTGGGTGATAGCCGAGTGCAAAGCGCAAAAAGCTACGCCGGTCGTGGTGGCCAACACGATGGGCTCCGTCAGCAGCATCAGCGTGCTGGCGCAGATGGCTGGTCAGTACGGTCTAGCCACGCCGCAGTCACAGGGCGCCACACGTGGCGGTGGCCCGGTGCTGGCCTACGTTCCGACGTTGGAGGCGTTGGAGCTGGCCATCAACGCAGCCCGAGGTTCATCTCTGTGCGTGGTCGAAGGCTTCGGGCAGCCTATCGGCGGGTGGGCCGCAGCCGTCGAGGCCGAAGACCTCACCAGTGGGGAGCCATCCGATCCCCTCGAACCCGCCCTCGTCGAGGCGCTGGAATCGCTCATCTTCTACGGCAACAACGGGTGGGGTGACCAGTTCGGAAAGCAGCAGGCGCAGCGCATCCTCGCCAGGCTGCCGCGTGAGCAGCGGGACCCGGAGTTCATCGCTGGCTACGTGATGGGCAAGGGGCAGTCGGCGCATGGTGCCAAGAATCTGCAGGCCATCATCGAGAAGCTGCGGTAGCTCGTTTTGTGATGCCAGAGGCCTGAGGGCACCTGGAGGTCCAACCTGCTGGGCATGACCGGACAACCACCGCGTATCAGGCGGCGTCTCCCCTCGTCCGTGTCCTCTGCCTCTGGAGAACCTCCGTGCCCTCCCTACGCGCTCTCACTGCCCTTGCCGTCCTGGTGTCCACCGCTCTACTTGCCCCGCCGGCCCAAGCCGCAACGACCGCTGAGACGTCGGCCGCGACGACCTACCGCGGGGAGGGTGACCAGGTTCTGCGGATCCGGGCAACGACCAAGCCGGGCATCATGAAGATCACCCATGATGGGGAGGGGTACTTCTCGGTGTGGACACTCAAGTCCAACGGCAAGGAGAACGACCTGCTCGTCTCCGCTGGCGAACTGTACAAGGGGACCGTCGCCTACAACACGAGCGCCTCCGGCAGCACGGCCGCGTTGAAGATCTCAGCGGACGGAGTGTGGACCGTGCAGTTGCTCCCGTTCAGCAAGGCCCGCTCCTGGTCAATCACCACGAGGGGAAGCGGGGACGACGTGCTTCGGCTGGCTAAGACCAGCGTGGGACTGCGCACTTTGAGAATCCGTCACACGGGCGAGGGCTACTTCTCGGTGTGGGCGGTCAATGCGAATGGTCGCCTGCATGACCTGCTGGTGTCGGAGACCGACGCCTACAGCGGGTCGGTGCCGTTACCGGCGGGGACCCGGTACGCGGTGGTCAAGGCGTCGGGGCCGTGGTCAATCGTCCGGAGGTAGGCCAAGCACGCCGACACCGCCTCTCAGGTCAGTGGAAGGGGAAGGCCCCGAGCTGTTTCCGCTCGGGGCCGTAAACAGGTGGGTCAGCCGCGGTTGCCCATCTTGAACGACAACCGGGTGACGATCTCGTCAGCGGACATCCGCTCGGTGGTGTTGAAGTTCTCGATGTTCAGCAGAGGACCACCACCTCCCGGTGTCGCACCGCCGGAACCGGCCGAGGCAGCCGATCCAGCACTCGCGGGGCCAGGCCCGGCAGGCGACCACGAGGCGGCGCCCTGCACCGGCCGCGACATGCGCGACCAGTTCGTGCCACCACCAGGCAGAGCGACGCCCGCCGCCCCGGTCACGCTGGCAGCGCCCTGAATCATGACCTTCTGCTCAGCCGGGGTCGCCTTGCCCTTCGCCTTGCCGTCCCGCGGGCTGCGCTCGCTGCCCTTGCCGCCGCTACCGCCCTTGGCGTCCCCGCCGGCGGCCGACGCCGCAGCGGACACCGCCTCACCCAGCAGGGTCACCGCGTCGGTGAGCGGCGGGATCTGAACGGCGATGACCTCACCCCACCCGGTCGCGGCCTCCCCGAGCCCGTCGACCGCGCCCGTCAGGGTGCCGGTGTCGCCGAGCGCCGCGTCCAGGGTGGACGTCGCCGACCCCAGGGAGCTGGTGAGACCGACCGCGGTCGTGTTGATCTCCGACCGCAAAGCATCGATCCCCGTCACAGTGACCATCGCCCCACCGGCAGGGCCGCTCCCGGCGATACTCCCAGCGGCGAACGAACCGCCCGCCGAGCCGGCGTCGACCCCTTGCGGGACGACGGCCATGCCCATGATCCCGGCGGCTTCCTGCAGAATCTGCAGGCCGCGCCCTCTCTTGCCGGGGTCCAGCGGGATGAAAGCCTCGGCGCCAGCCTCACCGAACACGACGTTCGGCCCAGCCCGACCGGAGATGAGGTACGGGGAGCGGGCGATCATCGCGCCTGGATTCGCTCCCAGCGGGCGGATGCCGCCTTGGGCCATGTAGTCCGGGCGGCCGTCCCGGTACTGGATGCCGCCCCACGCGTTGCCGCGGGCCGAGGTGGGGTTGAGGCCGCCGACGAGCTTGAGCTGAGCCCGACGTTGCAGGTCCTCCAGCCAGCGCGCGACGACCTTCAGCCGGGCCTCAGCCTCCTTGATATCCATATCGATCTTGATTTGCTTCGACTTCAGCTTCTCCAAGACCTCCTGCAGCCCCTTGCCGCCAGCCATGGCCTTCTTCGCGTCCTCCGCGGAGATGCCATACGCCTGCGCGAGCAACAGGATCTGCTGCTTCGCCTCACCGCTCTTGCCCGCCAGCTCAGCCAGCCGGGGCAGCTGCTCCAGGATCACCCGCGTGCCGTCCGTCTGCTTCCCTGACAGGGTCGCAGCGCCGTCGGCCGCCGCCCGGATCGACGTGATGTACCCGGAGAACGCCTCCCGGGCCCGCAGCACAGCGTCCTTCTGCGCATCCGTCATCCCAGCGCTGACCTGGAGCTTGCCGTTGCTGGCGTCGATCGCCGCCGCGGCGGCCCGGTGCGCCGTCTCCATGTTCCGCATCGCCTGGAGCGCGTTCGTCTTCCCTGCGAACACGTCCAAAGCGGTGTTGAGCTCACCGACCTTCCGCCCGTGCTCGCCCGCGGCGTCACCGGCGACCTTCGACGCGATCGCGTCGAGCTCCTTCTGATGCTTCAGCTGGCCAAGCCGCGTCTCAAGGGCTGCAACGTTGTCCGCAGCTTCCCGCTCTGCATCAGATAGATAGATCGTATTCGCGATATTGAACCCGATGGCTTGCCGTTGCTTGTCCAACTCTGCGGTGACCGCCGCAATCTGCCGGTTCAAGTCACCGCCTCCAAGGGCGACAGTCTTCTCCGCGAACCGTTCCGCGGCAGTCGCGTTCGCCTCCAGGCGCGAGCCCAAAACCAGCAGCCCGCCGACCAGGCCCGCACCGCCAACCGCGCCCGCCACACCGCCCAGCTTGCCGCCCAGATCGCCGAGAGTGGCGCCCAGCCCTTTCGCCTTGTCCCGGGTGCGGCCGACCGCCTCGCCGAACGCGTCGAGCTTGCCGCGGGCCGCGTCAGCACGGCCGGGCAGCTCACCGAAGAACGATGCGACCTTCAGTCCGGTCTGCGCGGTCTTGATCGCGATGATCGCGACCGCGATCGCCGTGATGTGGGCCGGGTCCATCCCCGCCAGGATCTCGGCGAGCACGCCCAGCGCGGTCCACGACAGGCCTGCCACGGGGGCCAGTCCTTCGACGAGGGTCCCGCCCGCCTTCGCGAGGTTGAGTACGACCTCGACGGCGGCCGGGCCGTTCTCTTGCACCCAGAGGAGAAACTCGTGGAAGCGCGGGTTGATGTCGAGGTTCTGGCCCCACTGCGACCAGGCTTCGCTCATCCCTTCGATCGACCCGAGCACGTCTTGGGTGTACGGCAGGAACGCCTGCACGACACCGGCCAGGCCGGTGAAGGTGTTGATGCCGGTCCGCCCCAGGCTAGTGATCGCGCCGGGGATCTGCGTGTTGATGTCGAACAGGAAGTCCTGCCAGAACGGGCCCCGCAGCGCCTTCTCCGCGTCCTGACCGAGTTCGAGCAACGCCACACCCGCGGACTTGGCCATCGGCCCGGCCTCTTGCAGCCCCAGCCGCATGAGGTCGAGGCCTTGGTGAATCGCCGGGAACACATCCGGCTGGAGACTCTGCTGCCACGCGAGGTACTCATCCTGAAACGCCTTGAGGTCCGTGGCCAACTTGCGCTCGGCCTTGGACAGGTCAGCGAAGGCGTCCGCGGCCTTCGCAGCCGCCCCGCCACCACCGGACATCGCCTGCTGCTGTTGCAGGTGCAACTGCTTGAGCTGCTGCTCGGCCTGCGCGACCTTGTCCTGAGCCTGCCGGAGATCTTCCAGCCCACGCTGGTACTCGCGGGTTCCCTCGACCCCGGCACGGTTGGCCGCCGCGGTGTCCTTCTTCGCCCGCTGGGTCTTGACCTCCTGCTCACGGGCGCGCTGCTGGGCCTGCTCGACGCTGAGCATGGCCCGCTCAATCTCCAGTTGGGAGGACTTGGGGTCGGCCATGACCTGGGCGAGACGTGCCTCGGCCTCCCGGACGGCGAGCGCGGCATCCTTCTGGGACAGGACCGACCGCTCCAGGGAGAAGTTCATGTCCTCCAAGGCGCGGCGCCCGGCCTCGCGTGCGCGGGTCAGATCCTCCTGGGCTTGACGCTCGTCCCGCTGGGCGTCGGCGAGACGCTTCTCCGCCTGCTCCAGCTGCATGGCCTGGAGCGCCGCCTGAGCCGCTGACTGGCCCGCCCCGCCGGTTGCCCCTCCGGCGGCCTTTGCCGCCGCCTCTTGGGCTTTCAGGGCCTCGTTGATGCGGCCCAAGGACGGCACCGCGACCGCCGCGAAGCTGGCCGCACCGGCGCCAGCCGCGGCGAACGCGCCACCAAGCGCGGTCACCCCCACCGCGACCGTGGTCACTGCGGGCAGCGACGCCAGGGCGGCCCCGACCATGCCGATGCTGGCCAGGGCTCCGCCGACGTCGGCGTTGACGTCGACTCGGGCGGTGCGGCCGTCGACCCGGGAGACTTCCCCGTCGATCGCCCGCAGTTCGGCCAGCGCGGTACCGAGGTCGGCGCGGACGTTAATGTCGACCTCGGTCTGCTGGAGTTGCTCCAGTTCCCGCTCGATCTGCGCGAGCTCGGCGCGGGCGGCGTCGGCGTCGATGTCGACGCCGATCTTCTTGTCCGCGAGCGCTTCGAGCTGGGCGCGGAGCTGCGCGAACTTGATCTCCGCAGGGCTGGAGTCCGCGTCGATCTCGATCTTCGGCAGGGCCTTGGTCGCCGCCTCCAGCCGCTCCCGCATCCGGTCCGCGGAGGCGCCGGTCTCGGTCATCTTCCGGCTGAGATTCGTCGTCTCCTGCTGCGACTTCCTCATGTTCGCCACGAACCCGGAGACATTTGCCCTCAACGAAACCGAAACGCTGCGCTCAGCCGTTGTACTCACCACCCTCAGCCAGAGCAGCGGCGATCTCCGCTGTGACCTCCTCGACCGTCATCTCGTGTCGATCCGCCAGCACCGCCAGCGATAGGTCACGAGCCGCGTCAAGAACATCGACCAGGCACACCAACCCGGGCGGAAGATTCGCCCTCGACCAGCGAGCCATCTCATGGACCGCCCCCAAATCGTGATCAGACATGCCGTCGAAAACCTCGGCCATGCGCGCCCACGCCAGCGCAGTCGCATCACCCATCAGCAAGCCCCTTTCTTCCCTCGGGGTGGTGTGTGCCAGGGCTCCGGATAGCGCAGGCCCGATCACAAGCCGGAAGGAAAAAGAGCCTCCCGGGCCTTCGATCCGCGCACCGGCGAACGGAAGCACCACAGGCGATACCGGCGGCGGTGACGTTGACGCCGAGCCCTGGCACACCCCGCCCATCACCAGACCCGGCCTTCCCTCAGTTCTCGCAGCACCTGCGCCTGCGCGTCTTCAGTCGATGCGCCTGCCTCCCGCAACGCCCAGTACCGCTTCACCGAGGGCGGGTCCGGGTCTGTGGCCTGAGGCGCGGTCGGCGGGGCGGGTGACCGGGCGGCTTCCGCGTACGCCCACCGCGCCTCAGGCTCCGAGATCCCCCGGCCGATCGCCGCCACCCGAGCCGCGCTCTCGCTCAGGCCAAGGGTCCGGAATAGCTGAACCACTTCCTCGAGCGGGTCCCCGGTCGTGGTCTGGCCAGCCCGACCACGCGCCGCGATCCGGGCCACCGACTCCGAAAGACCGATACTCGTGAAGATCTCGAACAGCTGCTCTTCGATCACCACACCTGAGCGTTCCACCTCCTGGAGCGCCTCGAATTCGCTGTAGCCCAGCGCCCGCCACGACTCGAACACCTGCAGGGCATCGCCCCGCAGATCATTTGCTTTCACGCGCACCTCCCGTGCTCATCGAGGTGGGCCAACACCCGGGCCATGGCAAGCAGCCACCAGCCCCGCGCGTCCCTGCGACCCATCCCGCCGGCTGCGAGCTGCTGCACGCGGCGCCGGGAGACGCCCAGCAGGTCCGCAGCCTGCGCGGTGTCGATCCACTCATGGTCAGACCATGCGCCCAACCCGTCGTCCGGCGTTTCGTCGTTTCGCCGTGACGCTGTGACCTGCGCTGCCCAAGTCTTCGCCAGCTTCCGCAGCTCGGCCCGGGCGGCGACCTCTTCGGGGTCGTCCTCGTAGTCGAGGATGAGCACGGCGCGCGGTGCCGACAACAGCCGGTTCCACTTCGCCGCCACCCGAGCGCTGATCAGCAGGGAGGGCCCATCAACGTACGTCACGGCTCCTCGCCCTCGACCAACGCCAGCCGGAGGATCAACCGCTCCAGATGATCGGCGACCACCTGGTCACGGGTACGGCCGTGCAGGGCTGCCAGCACCGGCAGCCGGGACTCTGCCACTGTCCCGAACAGCGACTCGAACAGGACCGACACGTTCGCCGTCTGGCACAGAAGCACCGCCCGCGTCTGCTCGGCGTCGAGGGACTCGGCAAGCAGCCTCATGCCGCGGCGGTCGCCGGCTTCATGAAGGCGAAGCAGGGCAAGAGCGACCTGACGGGCCGGTGCGTCGCTGCGGGGCACGCTGGTCACTCGCCCTTGGTAACGGCGGCGATCTGCGCGGGCACGATCTCCGCTGCCCAGTCGGGCCACGCCTTGCGGATCGTGGCGGCCTCAGCGGAGCTGCCGAGCACGACCAGCACCCGGTCACGGTGCGCATCCAGGGAACCGCGGATCACTTCGGCGAGGATCGCGCCCTGCTGCTCAGTGATGCGCACCAGCCGTGATTCGAGGTCGAGCCGTACCACCTCTCCCAGGACTCGAGCGGTGCGGTCCATGGCGCGCTCGTACAGCGTCAGCTCAGCGCGCAACTGCTCCGCGCCGTTTTCGTTGGCCCGCCGCCACTCCTCCGCTCGCATTTCGGCGACGCGGCCGGCGAGAAAGTCTTTGAAGCTGCGGATCTCCCCAGCGACCTTGAGGAGCTCGGTGACTGGGTTGGTGACGGGCTCGCCGCCGGGGTTGTAGTTGCTCATGATCTTTCGTGCTCTCTGTTCGGCGAGCCGCTCAGCGGCGCGGCGCTTGGCTTGGGGACTCCGGCCGCCGTGGGCGTGGCAGACGGTGGAGCCGTTCATGGCGAAGGCTTCGCAGGGCTGGCCGTCGCGGCTGCGTTTGGAGCTACAGCGGCGGGCCTGCCGGGTCTTCATAGGGGCGCTCCGATGGGTCCGCCCGCGGGGGGCACTCCGATGGGTCTGTGAACGGTCCGGGGCGGGGATGTGGGGGCCGGGAGGGGGTTTACAACCGCATTGGGTATCCGGTGCTATCTCTTCTGCCTGCGTGTTCTGGCAGGGATGGCACGGTGATGGCACAGCTTCCAAGATCGCGTAGAGCTGTCATAGCGGTCATGTTTGGGCGTCCCGGGCAGGGTGCGCGGCGGAGATGGGGTGGAGCCGGGGGTGGGCCGGTTCCTGGTTGGGGTGTCCGTCGTTTTCGGCGGTTTGGAGGTCGAGGCCGCCGTCAGTGAAGGGGACGCCGAGTTCGGCATCGAGGCGGCGGGCGGCGCTGGCAAAGAGCTGGGCGACGACGACGCGCAATGTCACCTTGAGGTAGGCCGCGTGTAGCCCTGGGGAGAGCTGGGCGAGTTCGTCGTCGATGACCCGCTGCACCTGGTCTTCGTTGTCGCGGGCGCGGCCGAGGGTGACGGCGAAGCGTAGGACGTCGGTTCCGGTGGGGGCTGAGAGGGTCATGGTTCTTCTTCCGTGGTCTGTGCGGTGAGCTGGTCGGCGAGCGTGTGGCAGGCGGCGCGGAGCTGGTCGTCGAGGTCGGCGAGGACCCGGCGGGCGTGCGCCGCGGTGCGGGTGGTGCTGTAGGCGACCACGAGGCATCCGGCGGCGCGGCGGGTGAGGCTGCCGGCGGGGGCCTGGTCGGCGATGGCTTGGGCGAGGTCCGCCAGCTCGGTGTTGGTGGTCACGGCGTCGCCTCGCTGGGTCCGCTTGGCTGCTGGTCGGGGTGCCAGACGGTTCGGTGGGGGCCGAGCTGGTCGATGTTGGTGAGGTGGCCGTGTTCGTCGGTGACGATGGCGTGGCCGCCGGTGGGGGTGATGTGCCAGGCGACGATGGGCGTGGTGTGGGTGGTTTCGCCGTCGAGGGTGTAGGTGACGAGCCAGCCGCCGCCGGGGAGGACGGTGGCCGGCGGTGGCGGCGCGTCTTCGATGTGGTCGAAGCCGTGGAGGGTGCGGGCGGGCTCGAGCGTGTTGAAAGGGCTGAGGACGAGGGGGGTGTGGTCGTCGCGCCAGGCGATGACGCGGCGGCGGGTCTCGTGGTGGCCATGCCGGTAGATGGCGACGTGGCCGGGCTCAGGGATCACGGTGTTGGTGGCCTTTCGGAGGTAGATCCGGGAGGCGGAGTTCCCGCAAGTTGAGCGTGGTTCGGTGAGGACTTCGGGGCACTTCGGGAGGACGGAGCGCGGGGGGGCATGGTCGCCCGCCTTGTGGGTTGGCACCGCCGGTTCGCTCTCGCCCCTCCTTATATAGGGAGGGGCGAGAGGGCGAGATTCGGCCAGGCCCATTAGGGGCGAGGTCTGGGGCGCGTCTGATCTGCTGAAATGCAAGATCAGGGGCGAGACGGGGCGAGATCGGGGCGAGAGAGTGAAGCGGGGCGAGACGGGGCGGGTTTGACCTGCGGAAACGTGATGGATGATCACTCGTTGAACGCCCTCTCCAAGATGTGCCGGTGTGCGTTCCCGTGGCGTTCGATGCGCACGTATCCCTCGTTGACGAGGGTTTCCAGGGCGAGACGGGCGACCTCGTGCTTGCCGCCGACAGCGCCTTCGATGGCGCTCTTCGACAGGCCAGCGGGTTTGTCCTTGAGCGCGTTGGCGATCTTCGCCATGACGTGTGTGGGGCGGAAGGCGGAGTCCTTGGAGTGCCCGGCGGGTGGTTCGATCGTGACCTCGACGAACTGCTCGTGGTGGGAGGTGACGACGAGGTCTCCGAACCACTTGCGGTCACCAGCGGAGGGCAGGGAGTGGCGCCGGAGTTGGCCGGGCCGGTCCTTGCTGATATAGAGGCCAGATCGGCCGGTGACGCCGACGCCGAAGGGCTCGCGGTTCTCGAGGCTGTACATGGCGCCGTTGAGGCCGTTGAGCTTGTGGACGGCGCCGATGGCGTAGCGGCCTCGGCTCTCCTTGTCCTTGGTGACGTGGTCGAGGCTGACGACGGCCGCGCCGAGTGTGGTGATGGGCTTGACGAGCATCTGGCCGAACTGGGCGACGTCCTTGTTGCTGAGCGGGTCGAGGCCGTGCAGTGTCATGCCCTCGGTGACGCCGTCGAGAGTGACGAGGGTGGGCTTGATGTCGCCGAGCGCATCGACCAGGTCTTCGCGGCTTCCCGGTACGTTGAGCGGTTCCTCCGGCCGGATGTACGCGAAGTACTTGCTGATCACGTCAGTGGCGACGCCCATGGCCAGGAGCCGCCCGACGACGCCGCCCTCGTCGTCCTCGAAGTCGAGGTAGATGGTGCCGCGGCCGGCAAGCATCTCGTGGGCGTGGGTGGCGAGCATGGCCCAGGTCTTGCCTGCCTCGGATTCGGCGACGACGGCGTGTGCTCGACCGGGGTAGAACATGCCGACTCCGTCGTCTCGGGCGCCAACGGTGGGCTGCGGGGGTCGGTAGGTGCCGTCGAGGACTGCAGACAGGTCGGCCGGCCGCCAGGTGCGACGGGCGGCCGTTGTCTGCTCGTGCTCCGCTTGGACTTCGGCGCCGGTCTTGTCGACGTCGGGGGCCCACGCGGGTTCGGTCGGGGTGCTCACCCGTGGTTCTCCAGGTTGTACGGCTTGGGCTCCCACACGGTGATGAAGTCGCCGGTGGTGCCGCCCGCAGCGAGGTGGTCGGCGGCGTCCTTGCCGTGGGCGGCCTGAACGACGCAGATGGAGCGGGTGACGGGCATCAGGTTGGCGACGATCGCCTCGGCGTGCTCGCGGCCGGCTTTGTCTCGGTCGGCGACGATGGAGACGTCTGCGCCGTGGAAGTACTGGGCGAACTCGGGCCGCCACTTGCCCGCGCCCATGGGGTTGCAGGTCGCGGTGATGAGCGGCCGGGCGCGGAGGGCTTCGACGTCCTTCTCGCCTTCGCAGATCATCACGACGCGTTCCTCGCGGACGGCCGCGAGGATCTCGGGCAGCCGGTACGGCACCAGCCGCACGGCGATCTCACCGTCGTCGCCGCGGAGGCTCCACCGGCGCCCAGAGCGTTTGGTGGGGTCGGGCCGCCACTGTCGGAAACCCTGGCATCCGTTGCCCTTGAGCGTGCACCGGGCAACGCCGTACAAGACGGTGCCGTGCTCGTTGCGGTAGAGGTACTCAGCGGCCTTGTCGTGTCCACAGGGCATCCAGCGGTCGTGGCGGTCGCTGTTGCGCTGTTGGTGCCGGTCCTGCGGTTCGGCAGGCCACAGGGCGGACATGGGCAGGTTGAGCGCCGCCATGATGTCCTCGGTGGGGCACTTGGGGCCGCCGTGACAGTTCAGGACCACGATGCCGTCCTGCTTCATGCCGACCGACAGGGACGGCTGGCGGTCATCATGGGCGGGGCAGCGTGCGCTCTTCTCGGTGGCGGAACCGCGGGGGGCGTGCCCGGTGACCTCGTAGAGCCGCTCGAGGACGTGGGCGAATGCGGTGCTCATGTGAGCCTCCGGACGGTGAGGCCGTGCTGTGCGGCGAGGGCGTCGAGCTGGTCGTCGCCGGCAGGGCAGTCGTTGGCGTGGTCGATGGCGACCGTGTGGGGGTTGACGATGCGGCGCTCGGCTCCGCAGTCGCAGTGCCCGTGCAGGGCGGCGCGACGGCGACGGCTGATGGCGTGCTTGATCGCGGCCGGGTAGTCGTCGAACAGGGTGGGGATGGCCATGAGGAACGGGCCGACTTCCCATACTTCGCTGTCGCCGACGGTGCCGACTTGGCGGGGGGTGGCGGTTTGGGCTTGGGCGAGTCTGGCCTCAAGCTGTTCGCGCCACAGGGCCCGTCGGCGGCGGGCTTGCTTGCCGTTCACTTGGTCGCCGCCTCGGTGAGGGCCCCGGGTTGCCGCATGAGCCGGTCGAGGTGGCGGAGTTGCTCGAGCCGTTCGGTGAGCCGGGCCCGGTCGCGGGCGGGAAGCCGGCGGATGGCCTGGATGATGCGCGGGCTCATCTGCCCTCCCCGCCGGCGAGGGGGATGGTGAGGAGCGGCCCGTGCCGGTCGGCTTCGGCGTCGAGCAGTTGGTCGACCTCCCGGTGGAGGGCGGCGCGCAGCAGTTCGACGTTCTCGATCGCCCCGACCGGGCTGGTGGCGAGGTTCGCGGCGGCGCGGGCGCGCTGGGCGATGCTGTTCCGGGCCGCCGTGATGGCCGCGGAGTACTGGCCGAAACGCTCGGGCGAGAGCTCGGCGTCGAGGGGGTCGCCGGAGAGGAGCTGGTAGCGGGCGTGGCATCCGCCGGTGACGGGCCCGCTGGGCGGGGCGTCGACGCTGCCGCGGTGGGCGTGGGCGTGCCCACAGTGGGGGCAGCGCTCAACGATCGCGAGCCAGCAGGTTCGGCGCCCGGCGGGCGGGTAGGCGATGCCGGTGACGGTGGGGGCGTCGTCGGCTACTCTGGCGGTGGTGATGGCGCTGGTGAGCGTCGAACTTGTGGGCCGGTTCCCGTTGTGGCGACGGGGGCCGGCCTTCGTCATGTCAGGCGGCATGGTCATCTCCGGTGCTGGCCGAGCTGTACAGCAGCACAACCAGATCGTGTGTGGGGATCTTGATCTTTCGGCCGAGGCGCAGAGCCCGAGTTGGCCACTCCTTGCGGCGGATGAGGTCATAGGCCAGCCAGGGGGAGACACCGAGCACGGACGCGGCGGTCTCAACGTTCGTGGTGGCGCCGAGCGCTTCAATCGCCTCACGAGTCCAGGGCGTCTTCATGGCTAGGCGGCGCTGCCGTTCTGCTCCGCCCGCAGACGCTCGATGTAGTCCACAAGCGCAGAGCGGGGGATTCTGCGGGTCCGAGGACCGTCGATCAGGATCGATTCGATCGCGCCTGACTTGATCAGCGCGAACACCCGGCTCTTAGCGATCTTCAGCTTGGCCACCGTCTCGTCCACGGTGTAGACGAGTTCATCGTCGCTCTGCATGAGTCCTCCATGATTTCTGCAGGCTTCATGGCAAAGGGAAGCAGACCATAGGCCAGAGCGCAACTCCTGCAGGGTTCATGGAGATATGACGCAGCTCTTTTGAACTTGGCTGAACTTGCCGTACGGTCGGACCATGAAGCACCGAGGGTTGAGAGATCCGAACTGGACACCTGACGATCCGGAAGGGGATGACTACAGCCCACAAGAGCTGGAGAAGAACCTGAAGGAGTGGTTTGGTGGTGATCTCTGGCGCGTCTGGCACAGGGACGTGACAATCCCCGGAGCGGAGCTCTACGCCAGGTACACGAAGAATGAGCTGGGCCGCTTTGTGCTGTCCGGCCTGGTAATGCTTGGTGAGGCGATCCCTGCCGAAGTGCTGCGGAAGGTCCCTGTCGCAGCACTCGAAAACTCGATCAACATCAGCCAGGACACCGTACGGGAAGAGGTCGACAAGCTCCCACCTCTAAGGCGAACGCCAGGAATGGATCCCGTGGAGTTCTCCCGCCTGGTTGCCGAGCACTTCAAGACATGGAACCGGGCCGTTCCCCATCCCGCCGCCGCAATGGCCGCCGATGCAGATACGAAGGTGACCACGGTTCATGGATGGATCAGGGAAGCTCGCCTTCGAGGCTTCTTGCCTCCGGCTAGACGAGGTAAGGCCGACCTGGGGGACCGTTTCGAGCGCCAGCGAGAACTCGAAGAGGCACAAGCCGCCCTCGATGAAGCAAAGGCCGCTGTGAAGCAGGACCGCGAACGACTCAAGCAAGCGATCATCGACGCGGGCGGCGAGTACATCGAGGCCCCACCCCCACCCAAGGAGGAACCGTGAAACCGTACAAGGCGTGTTCCTGCCGCGCCCCCGAGACGGGCCGGCTCCTCGGCAACAAGTGCCCTGACCTCAAGCTGTACGAGACCGACAAGGACGGCGCTCCGAAGCTCGACAAGGCTGGCCAACCCCGGTGGCGGTGGAACGCCAAGCACGGCGCATGGTACGGCCGGTACGAGGCGCCGCGCTCCGCGGACGGCAAGCGCCGGCAGCCGCGAGTGGGCCCGTTCGCGACGGAGAAGGAATGCCTGACCGCGCTCGCCGAGGCACAGGGCCAGGTGAGCCGCGGTGAGCACGTCGACGACCGGAACCTGAAGGTCGGTGACTACCTCACTGACTACATCGCCGGCCGCCAGGCCGTCGAGGACGACTTGGCCAAGAGCACCGTCGAGAGCTACCGCGAGGCCATCGACCTGTACTTCAAGCCGGGCCTCGGGCACATCCGTCTCGTCGACCTGCGCGACCACCACATCCGCGAGCTGTACGCGGCCATGCGGAAGATCAACCGTCCGGAGGCCGACAACGACCCCTCGGACCTGATGCGACGGCTCGTCGGGGCGCGCGCCAAGCGGGACGGTCGCCGCTACTCCACCCGGCCGCTCACTCCGGCCCGGATCAAGCGGATGCACGCCGTACTCTCCAAGGCGCTCAACGACGCCGTACGGGCCGGGAAGATCACACGGAACCCGGCGTCAGTCGTCACCTTCGGCAAGGCGAGGAAGGCCAAGCCGCTGCTGTGGACGGCCGAGCGCGTCGAGCGGTGGAAGGAGACCGGCAAGAGCCCGGCCAAGGTGATGGTGTGGACACAGCACCAGACCGGCGCCTTCCTCGACGCCGTCGAGGATCAGTGGCTGTATCCGCTGTTCCACCTCGCGGCCTACTGGGGGCTGCGCCGCGGCGAGCTGGTCGGTCTCGAATGGGCCGATGTTGGCCTCGACACCCGGCGCGTGCACATCCGCCAGGCGCAGCCCGACGACGAGCTCGACGACACCAAGACCGAGAACTCCGACCGCGTCATCACGATCGATGAGGACACCGCGGCCACCCTCCGGGCATGGCGCAAGCGGCAGCTCGCCAAGCGCCTGGAATGGGGTGAGGCGTGGGTGGATTCCGGCCGGGTCTTCACCCGGGAGGATGGCTCTGCCCTCCGCCCCGAGTACGTCTCTGAGCGGTTCGGCACTCTGACGGCGCGGGCTGGCCTGCCGCCCGTCCGCTTTCACGACCTCCGCCACGGCGCGGCCACGATGCTGCTCGCCGCCGGCGTCCCCATCAAGGTCATCTCCGAGATCCTCGGCCACGCGACTGCGGCCTTCACGAGCGACGTCTACACGTCGGTGGCCGAGGAACTCGCCGAGCAGGCCGCTCAGGCGATCGCCGCCTTCGTGCCGCGCCGGAACCGAATCTGACCGCCTGTGCCATCTATGTGCCATCAGGGAGCCGAAGTGATCGCTGAAATGACGAAGGGAGCCCGTGATTTCTCACGAACTCCCTGGTCACAGCGGAGGCTCGGGGATTTGAACCCCGGATGGGCGGTAAACCCAAACCGCATTAGCAGTGCGGCGCCATAGACCTGACTAGGCGAAGCCTCCTGGTTGCCGTGTGGCTCAGCACAGAGTACCGGCCATCCGGCGAGGCGGCAAAGCGGTTGGCTGTCGCGTCGTGAGAGGGAGGTTCGGGGAAGTTATCCACAGGTAGTGGACAACCCGGTCCACATCTGTGGACAAACGTGTGATCTCCCTGCGAGGGAGGGGGAAGAGCCTGTGGATTACCGCTCTGCGAGACGCCGGATCCCGGTGGGCGGCCAGCGAGAAGGCCCCTCTCCCCGGGGCGGGAGAGGGGCCTTGAGGTGATCTCGGAGATCAGGCGCGGTTGGCCTCGCCCTCAATCTCGATCTTGACCTTCTTGCCGACCAGGACGCCGCCGGTCTCCAGGGCCTGGTTCCAGGTGAGGCCGAACTCCTCGCGGTCGATCTCGGCCGAGATCGAGAAGCCCCACAGCTCCTGGCCCCACGGGTTGGTGCCGGCGCCGCCGTACTCGACGGTGAGCTCGACCGGCTTGGTGACGTCACGGACGGTGAGGTCACCGAGCACGGTGAAGGTGTCACCGGAGTGACCGACGACGCGGGTGCTGCGGAAGGTCAGCTCGGGGAACTTCTCCGCCGCGAGGAAGTCGTCGCTGCGCAGGTGACCGTCGCGGTCGGGAGCGCCGGTGCTGATGCTCGCGGTCTTGATCGTGAGTTCGGCGGAGGACTCCAGCGGGTTCTCGGCGATGGTGACGCTGCCGGAGAACTCGTCGAAGTGACCGCGGACCTTGCTCACCATCATGTGCTTGACCACGAAGCCGATCCGGGTGTGGGCGGCGTCGAGGACGAAGGTGCCGGGGGTGGGAATCTGGAGGCTTTCCCAGGTCCGAGTGGTCATGATCTGCTCCCGAAGAGGTCTTGCCGAATGGATGCTTGCGTCAACAGATTTCTACATGAGGAATATTCCTCACGTCAACTACCGTCGGATACAGTGTGAACGTGATCCCCTTTGACGATCCCCGGCTGACCGCCATGGGCCTCCTCGCAGAGACGTATGCCGGCATCTCGGCGAAGACGCACCAGTCGTTCGCGACGGCAGGGCTTTCGGAGATCGACTTCGAGACCCTGATCAGGCTGGCGCGCTCGCCGGGGCAGCGCCTGCGGATGAGCGACCTGGCCGCGCAGACGGGCCTGTCGACGAGCGGGATGACCCGGGTCGTCGACAGACTGGAGCGCGAGGGGCTGGTGGCGAGGCAGTCGTGTGCCACGGACCGGCGGGCCTCCTACGCGGCCATCACCCAGGTCGGCACCGACCGGCTCAGCGGCGTCATCCCGCAGCACCTGACCGACATCGAGACCTGGTTCACGGGGCTTCTCACGCCCGAGCAGCTCGGCACCTTCCTCGACGCTCTCAGGACCATCCGGGACGCCGTCCGGCCATGCGCCACCGCAGGCGCGGAGACGGCCCTCCCCGAAGCCGACCGGCGGCACGCCGACGCCGGAACGAAACTCATCCCCGCCGAGTGAGGGCCCGTCCCGTCCGGGTGATCCGCCGGGGTGGAGACCCCCGGCCAGCCGCTGGTCCGCTTCCGGTCCACCCTGGCGGAGGAGCGGTGGAGCCGCCCCGGCGAGGGATCGGATCCGCGTACCGCGACGGGCGTCAGACCTGAGGTTCCAGACGGCGCGACTCGGCCAGGACGAGGTCGCCGCGGAGTTTGGCCATCGCGCGGGAGACCGTGCTTTTGACCGTCCCGACGCTGACGCCCAGGGCCGTGGCGATCTCCGACTCGGTCATGTCCTCGTAGTAGCGCAGCATGATCGCGGCACGCATCCGGGTGGGCAGCCGGTCGAGGGCCTGTTCGACCCGCTCGGGCAGGTAGGCGAAGTCACCGGTGAGAGCCGGCTCGGGAAGCTCCGCCGACGGGTACTCCTCCAGCTTGCGCCGCCGCCACCAGGAGATGTTGATGTTGACCATCGCCCGGCGCACGTAGCCGTCCAGTGCCGCACGGTCCTGGATGCGGTCCCAGGCGAGGTAGGTCTTGACCAGGGCCGCCTGGAGCAGGTCCTCGGCGTCGCTGGCGTGCCCGGTGAGCTGGTAGGCCACGCGCAGCAACGCCGGACCGCGAGCAACGACGTACTCGCGGAATTCCTCGTGGGTCCCGCCGGTCACCGCGATCACCAGCCTGCGCTCCGGGTGCGTAACGTGGTCAGAATCGCAGCCCGAGCCCATAGTGTGGCTGAACCGGAATCTATGTTTCGTCCCGTCAACGGCAAAGATCGGCTTCGATGGGCGGCGGAGCACGTAAGAACCGCTGGGGAGTGTTTTGCCCACGGATGGGGGCCGATGCCTTCTACGCAGGAGAGGAACTTTCATACCTGGTCGGAGACCTGGCGTCATTATTGGCCGAGCGACCAGCGGGATGCCGCGAAGCATGTGACGCTGGCTGCGACAGCTTGCAGAACCTGGGGAGCGACGATGCCCTATCGCAGCGCCGATCGCCGCCGCGCGCTGGCGGCGGCCGCGCTCGGCCGGACCGTGCAGGAACCCGGGCCGGTCTCCGAGGAGAGTGAGCCCTTCCACGCGATCAGCGGCACGGTCATCGACGTCAGCCCGCACCTGATCGTCATCGACACCCCGGACGGCCACGAGGAGCGGCTGGTGATCGCACCGTGGGCGACCGCCTGGCGCGGCGAGGCCGTCAACCCGGCGGATCTGCCGGTGGGCGCCAATGTGATCATCAAGGCACTGCGGTCGGGCCGGGTCGTGGACCGGATCTGGGCGGACATCACCCGGATCACCGGGGTCATCCAGGCCGTCGGCACCGAGAGCAAGGATCGCACCCTGGAGCTGCACTGCGGGCCGCACCGGGGGCGGCGCACGGTCGTCGTCCCCTACCGCGCGTCGGGGCGGTTGCAGGTCCGGCATCCGAAGTTCGAGCCCGGCTACCTTTTCGACGCCATCGGGGTCCGCGAGGACGGGGTGGCCCACGCGAGGCTGCCGGCCACCTCCCAGCCGCCCTATCGGTGGACGGCCGTGCCGCCGCCGCCCACCGGCTACGGCGGCGTGCAGTCGCGAATATCAGGTACGGCCACCTGGTCCGACACCTTCGACGTGGAAGAGCAGGGTGTGGCCTATCCCATGTTGGAGCGCTCGGACGCGGCCTGCGACGACGCGGGGATCTCCTGCACCGGACTGCCCTACCTCGCGCTGGGCTCGATGCTCAACGTGCGCAACGTGTGCTCCGGACGCACGTCGGTGCTGCCGGTCGTGGCATGCGGATGCCTGGCCGGCCGGTTCTGCGACCGATGCCTGGAGTGCGGCACCTCCCCCCGCGGCCGGATCGTGGAACTGTCACCGAGATCCTTTGTGGAACTCGGCGGAGACCTGACCGCGGGGTGCTTCAACGCCCGGGTGGGAATGGGGTGACACCGATGCTGACGACGATCGCCACCGCACAGCTGCCGGTCCTGGTCCTGCTGCTGCTCGCCGGCACGGTCGCCAAGATGTGGACGGCCACGCACGAATCCGAGCCGGGCGCGTTGAGCAGACTCGGACCGGCTGTGCTGGTGGCCGAGCGCTGGCGCACGCCCGTGATGCTGGCCTGCGCGCTCGGCGAGCTGTTCCTGGTGGGCGGCATGCTCGTGACCGGGCATCCGTTCTTCTGGTGGAGCGCGGTCGCGTTCTTCGCGCTGTCCACATACGTTCTGTGGGAGTTGCGACGCCGGCGCCCGGATGTGGGTTGCGGCTGCTTCGGCGAGGTCAGCGCCATTCCGGTGGGGTGGCGGTCGTTGGGCCGGACGGTGGTGCTGACCGGCATGTCGGCGGGCCTGCTCTGGACTCCGCAGGTGCCCGGCTGGAAGACGCTGGCCGGTCTGGGGTGGGATCATGTGCCTGCCGCGCTGGCCGGCCTGGCGGTGCTCCTCGCGCTCTCGCCGGAGGTGGAGGAGACGGTCGCCCGGCTCCGCTACCGCGCCCCCTGCGAGCAGCGGCGCCTGAACCCGGCCACCGCCCTCGGCCGCCTGCGGGCGAGCACGGTCTGGCGCTCGCATGTCGGGCTGCTGTCGAGCCCGGATCCGGTCGACAGCTGGCGGGAGCTGTGCTGGCGGTTCTTCGTCTACCCGGGCCGGAGCCCGGCGGGCGACCCGGTGGATGTGGTCTTCGCGGTCTACCTCAGCGGACGGCATCCGGCGGTGCGGGTCGCGCTGGTCGACTCCGACGGGCAGCCGGTGGCGGCCGAGCCTCTTCTGGAATCTACTCCCATATCGGCCGGACGCTAGACAGCCCTAGTTTCCCCTAGCGCCTCTCCGCCTCGACGATCGAGCTCTATACGGCTCTCTAGCTTCCCCACTAGAGAGCCGTATAGAGGATTATGGGAGCTGGCGACAGTATATCGAACACATGTTCAGATCGGCTGGGAACGCAGGAACTTTCCGAAGTGCGGCACGGTGAATGCGATCAGGCCGCGTTCCGCGCTGTAGATCAGTCCTTTCTTGATGAGACTGTCGCGGGCCGGGGAGAGGCTGGACGGCTTGCGACCGAGCCCTTCGGCGACCTCGGCCGTCGGCACCGGCTCGTCGCCGATGGCGGCCATGGCGTGCATGTAGTCACGCTCGGCGGGGGTGGCCCGCTCGTAGCGGCTGCCGAAGAACCCGACCGCGAGCTCCTCCTCGGCTTCGGGAGCGGAGACCCTGATGTCGTCGGCGGTGATCGGGCTGCGCAGCGCCAGGTCCCACGCGACCTTGCCGTAGGCCTGGACGAAGTAGGGATAGCCGTCGGCCGCCTCGTAGAGCGCGTCGAGAGCCTCCTGGGTGAACTCCACCCCCTCACCCTGGGCCGGGACGATGAGCGCCAGATCGGCCGCCTCGCGGTCGAGCCGGTCGATTCTGGCGTACCGGAACAGTCGCTCGGAGTAGCTCTTGCTGGCGGAGAGCACGCCGGGCAGGTGCGGCAGCCCCGCGCCGACCACGATCAGTGGGCCACCGCTCTGGGAAAGCTCGTGGCAGGCCGCGCAGAGGGCCGAGATGTCGGGGGCCGGCACGTCCTGCATCTCGTCGATGAACAGGGCGATGCCGACACCCAGGTCGGTGGCGACGCCGGCGGCGTCGACGAACAGCTCGGTGAGGTCGATCTCCAGGTCTCCGGAGTCGGCGCGGCCCCGCTGCGCGGGCACGTCGATCGCGGGCGACCAGTGCGAGGTGCCCTTGGCCGCCGACGGGTCGCGCATCGCGAAGGCCTTGAGCACGCCGAGGAACTCCTCGATGCGCTCGGGCGCGCGGTGACGGGGGGCCAGTTCGCGGACGGCCATGTGGAGCGCGGCGGCCACCGGGCGCCGGATCGACTGGTCGGGCCGGGCCTCGATCTTCCCGGTGCCCCACAGCCGTTGCATGGCCATCGACTTGAAGGTGTTGAGCAGGACGGTCTTGCCGACGCCTCGCAGCCCGGTCACCACCATGCTGCGCTCGGGGCGCCCGCGGGCCACCCGCTCCAGGACGATCTCGAACTGCTGCAGCTCTCGGTCGCGCCCGGCGAGCTCTGGGGGGCGCTGCCCCGCACCGGGGGCGTAGGGATTCCGCACGGGGTCCACGCTCTCGGACTTTATGACGGGATATAGCGGCCGACGTAGATTTCCGTAGAAAGCGCTACGGCGTGTCGCACCGTCTTCGACCGGCGCCCTGGGCAGCGGGGCGCGGACCGCCGGCGGCGTCGCGACAGTCGCCATGGCACACCCCTTCACCTGGAAGAACGTCGTCCGAACCCGTGTTCGATCCGGTGCCCATGACTGTAGCGCGGGTTCGAACACAAGCGCGATACGTTTCGATGAAAAGCTCCGCCAAGAACGTGGACCACCACCCCACCGCTGCCCCAGGCGGCCATGAACCACCGCCCTCTCCGGCCGGCCTCCGGTCGGGGCCACCGCCGTCTCCGGCCGCGAACCACAATCGCGGTCAGTCCCGGACGGTGAGACCCATCGAGCGGGCGGTTCCCGCGACGATCTTTTCGGCCTGGTCCAGGTCGGCGGTGTTGAGATCGGGCATCTTGGTCCTTGCCACCTCCCGCAGTTGCGCGCGGGTGATCGTGCCGGCCCGCTGGTGCCCGGGGCGCGGGCTGCCGCCGTCGAGGCCGAGCGTCCGGCGGATCAGGGACGCCGTGGTGGGCATCTTGACCGCCAGTTCGAACGAGCGGTCCTCGAACACCGTGACGACCACGGGGACGACGAACCCACGGCGATCCTGGGTGGCGGCGTTGTACTGACGGCAGAACTCGACGAGGTTCAGGCCCAGCGGCCCGAGGTCCTTGCCGACGGCGGCGGGGCTGGCCTCACCCGCCGGGAGCTGCAGTTTCGCGGTCCGGCTGACCTTCTTCTTCGACATGCCCGCAACGGTAAAGTCTCCCGTAACTGGAGGCTCAAGCTGAATAATCAGGCCATGAGCTACACGATCGGACAGCTCGCCAAGCTCTCCGGGCTGACCGTGAAAACGATCCGCTTCTACTCCGACACCGGAGTGCTCCCCGAGCGTGGCCGCACGCGGGGCGGGTACCGCCTGTACGAGGACGAGGACCGGGTACGGCTGGAGCTCGTCCGCACGCTGCGCGAGATCGGCGTCGATCTGGCGACCATCAGGTCGCTGGGCGAGCGCGACCTGCGCCAGGTGCTCTCGCTGCACCTGCGCGCGGTGGAGGCGCAGATCACGTCGTTGCAGCGGACCCGGGCGGTGCTCCGGGCCACGTTGGAGCGGGACACCCCCTCTGACGACGACCTGCGCCGGCTCAACGCGCTCGGCCGGCTCGGCGCGGCGGAGACGGCCGCGCTGGTCAACGAGTTCGTCGACGCCGTCTCAGGAGGAAACGCGGCCAGGGAGGAGTGGCTCGGCGGCCTGCGCGCGGCCATGGTGCCCGACCTCCCCGAGGAGCCGAGCGTCGGGCAGCTCGACGCCTGGCTGGAGTTGACCGAGCTCCTCGCCGACGACGGCTTCCGCGCCTCACTGCGCGAGACGGCCACCGGCTTCTGGCGGAACGCCGCCGCGATCGACCCGACCGCCTGGCACGAGGCCAACGCCCTGGCGACCCGGAAGGCGCTGGCGGCGGTGCGCGAGGGCGTGGACCCCGGATCGGCGGCCGCCGCGCCGGTGGTGACCGAGATCCTCTCACTCCTGGCGGAGGCGCAGGGACGCACCCCCGAGGCCGTCGCACGGGACTACGCCGGACATGATCCCCGGGCGAGCCGATACTGGGAGCTGATGGCGACGCTCGACGACGCACCTTGGCCGCCCGAACCCGTGGTCGCCCATGAGTGGATCGGCGCCGCGGCCGCTTATCACGTCGCGTAATCGATCAATACAATTGATGATTGTCGCTTTTGTCTGATTTATAGAGTTTCGTCGAGGAGACAAACGGGGGGACGTCACAGTGGGAAGCTCCAGATTCGTGACCCGTACGAGAGCGGTGCTCGCGGTGTCCGCCGGCTGCCTGTTCGCGGCCGCCTGCGGCCCGGCCACCTCACATCCCGCCCCACCGGCCACCGCGGCGCCGGCCTCGGCGACCGCGTCCTCACCGGTCCCGCCCCCTTCGCCGACACCCCCGACCGGCTCGGCCACCCCGGAGCCGGCCACCGCGACGCCGGCGCCCACCGGCCCTCCGAAGTTCTCCGCCACGATCTCCAGGGTCGCCCGCGACCGGCTGAAGTACTCCTGGCGGCCCGGCTGCCCGGTCCCGGTCCGCGACCTGCGACTGGTCACCATGACGTACTGGGGCTTCGACGACAAGCCACACACCGGCGAACTGGTCGTGCACAGGGACGCGGCCCAGGACATCGTCTCGATCTTCGGGCGCCTGTACGACTGGCGCTGGCCGATCCACAAGATGGAACTCGTTGACGTCTACAAGGGCAGCGACTTCGAGTCCATCGACGCCGACAACACCTCGGCCTTCAACTGCCGTCCGGCGACGGGATCGAGCAGCTGGTCCCAGCACGCGTACGGCCGGGCCATCGACATCAACCCCCGCGAGAACCCGTACGTGTCCAGTGACGGCTCGGTGGCGCACGCGAACGCGCGGAAGTTCGCCAGGCGCCCGGTGAAGGCCCCCGGCGTGATCAACCCTGACGACCGGGTGGTCAGGGCCTTCGAGCGAGCCGGCTGGGAGTGGGGCGGCTACTGGTCCGGGATCAAGGACTACCAGCACTTCTCGAAGAGCGGCGGCTGAGACCGCGCCGGTCGCGGAACCCCGCATGGTCCGGACACCCCGCGTGGACGCGCGCCTTCGCCTGGACGCGTACCTGCCCGGCCGCGGCATCCGCGTGGCGGAATTTCCGGAATAGAGCATATTTCTGGAAATAGCGATTTATCGGAAATTCAATGGATCATGGAAAGGCCGGTGGGACTTCGAAAGCCCAGGGGTTCGGAAACTCCCCGGCTCGCCGGGCGCGGCGGGATCCCCGGGCGTGACAGAGTTCCCGGGCGCGGCAGGATCCCCGGGCGCGCGGAGTGGTGACCTGTTCCCGGGGGCGCCGGACCGGCTGAGGCATCATTGGTCCATGACGGCCGGGGACGGTGACGGCTGGGCCCAGTGTGATCGCGGGCACCGGCACCGGGGTGTGTACGGAGCCTCGGGACTGCTGGCCGTCCACCACGACGCCGCCGGCCGGGCGCACGTCCTGATGCAGGAGCACTCCCCGGGGAGCCACCACGGCGGCATCTGGGGCCTGCCGGGCGGCGTCCGCGACAGCCACGAGGACGCCGTCGCGAGCGCCCTGCGCGGGGCCCGTGAGTCCGCGCTCGACGGCGCCGGCCTGCGGGTGCAGGGTGTCCACCTGGACGACCACGGCGGGTGGTCGTTCGAAACCGTGATCGCCGAGGCCGCGGAGCTGCTGGAGGTGGTCCCGGCCGGCGGCGGGGGCCCCGGTCTGCGCTGGCTGCCCGTCGAGGAGGTCACCGCCAGGAGGCTCCACCCCGGATTCGCCGAGACCTGGCCCGCGGTCAGCCTCGCACTCCCCCCTTCCCTGGTCGTCCTCGACATCGCCAACATCGTGGGCGCCCGCGCCGAGCACGGCTGGTGGCGGGACCGCCTCGGGGCCGCCGCCAAGCTGATCGCCGAGATCGGCGCCCTCACCACGGTCGGCTTCACCACCCCGCCGGGGCACGTGCCGCCCCTGTCACGCTGGTTCCCCCGGATCACCGCGGTCGTCGAGGGCGCCGCCCGCGGCACCGCACCTGTCCCCGGGGTGTCGGTCATCGCCGCCCCGGGCAGCGGGGACGACGCCATCGTGCGGGCCGCGCGGGAGACCCGCCCCTGGGAGCGCGTCCTGGTCGTCACCGCGGACAAGGGGTTGCGCGAGCGGGTCACGGAGCTGGGCGCCGCGGCGGCCGGACCGCGATGGCTCCTGTCACAGCTCTGAACGCTCCGTGTGGAACGCCTCCGGAATCTGGCACGATGAGGCGCATGCCCGAGCTTCGGACCGATCAGCAGAGTGCCTGGGCCGATGAGGAAAGTCCCCTTCCTCCAGACTCCTGGGGGCGTGCGAGTTCGCCGAGGCGCGCTCTCCCCTGGGGGTTCGCGCTCGTCATCGTCCTCCTGGTGGTGGGCAGGTTCACGCTCACGCCGTACCTGACGGCGCCCGCGCTCCAGACCTGGGCCACGATCTTCGTGGCGATCTGCGTGCAGGCGCTCCCGTTCCTGGTCTTCGGCGTGGCCCTGTCCGCGGCGATCACCGCGTTCGTCCCGGCGTCGTTCTGGACCAAGGCGCTTCCCCGGAGCCCGGCCGCCGCCGTCCCGGTCGCCGGGGTGGCGGGCGCGGTGCTGCCCGGCTGCGAGTGCGCGTCCGTCCCGGTCGCCTCGGGGCTGATGTCCAGGGGCGTGACTCCGGCCGCGGCGCTGGCCTTCCTCCTCGCCTCACCCGCGATCAACCCGGTCGTGCTGATCGCGACCGCCGTCGCCTTCCCCGGCCAGCCGCTGATGGTGCTGGCCAGGTTCGGCGCGTCGCTGGTCGTGGCGGTGCTGGTCGGCTGGCTCTGGCTGCGGTTCGGCCGGAGCGAGTGGCTGCGCATCCCCGCCCGCCCGCCGGGCGACGGCCCGAAATGGGTGCAGTTCGGCGAGGCGATGCGGCATGACCTGTTGCACGCGGGCGGGTTCCTCATCGTCGGGGGCCTGGCCGCCGCCACGCTCAACGTCACGGTGCCCCGCGAGTGGCTGACCGCGATCGCCGAGGTGCCCTGGCTGGCCATCCTGGTCATGGCGCTGCTGGCGGTGCTGCTGTCGATATGCTCGGAGGCCGACGCGTTCGTCGCGGCCTCGATGACCGCGTTCTCCCCGACCGCGAAACTGGCCTTCCTGGTCGTCGGTCCGATGGTCGACCTGAAGCTGATCGCGCTGCAGATCGGTACGTTCGGCAAGGCCTTCGCGTTCCGGTTCGTCCCGCTGACCTTCACGCTCGCCGTGCTGGTGAGCGCCCTCACCGGATGGTTGCTGCTGTGAACCGTGTGACCCAGAACCTGGTCCTGACCCTGCTGGGCTGCGCCGTACTGCGAATCTCGGCGTTCTCCACGACCTACCTCAACTACGTCAAACCGGGCTTCCGCCCCTTCCTGATCGGCGCCGGGGCGGTGCTGGTGATCCTCGGCGTCGCCGGACTGCTCCAGGCCTCCCGCTCGAAGGAGTCCCCCGCCGGGGACGAGGCGCACGGGCGCGACCACGCGCCGGAGAAGCCCGCGCATGCCGGCGCGACGGGCGAACACGCGCACGACCATGCGACGGGCGAACACGCCCGTGAGCACGGCGACGGGCAGGAGAGGCACGCACACGGCCACGCGCACGGCGGTCCCCGGGTCGCGTGGCTGATGTGCCTGCCGGTGTTCGCCATCTTTCTGGTCGCGCCGCCCGCGCTGGGTTCGTTCGCCGCCGCGCGGGACGACACCCCGCCGCCGCGCGAGGAGGTCCTCAGCGCCTTCACCCCGCTGAGCGGCGACGGCCCGGTGGACATGCAGATCGGCGAGTTCATCGGCCGGGCCTGGGACGACGAGAAGAAGTCCCTCACCGGCCGTGAGGTCAGGTTGACCGGCTTCGTCGTCCCGGCCAAGAAGAAGGGGCAGTGGTACGTCACCCGAATGCAGATCGCCTGCTGCGCCGCCGACGCGTTCCCGCTGAAGGTCGCGGTGAAGGACCTCCCTGCCCCGCCCGCGGACACCTGGGTCGAGGTGACGGGCACCTGGATCCCGCAGGACTTCGGCAAGATGCCCAACGGGGTGGTCTACCCGCAGATGGCCGGCAAGAGCCTCACAAGGATCGAGGCCCCCGACGAGCCCTACGAGTAGGCCGGGCCCCGGACGGGGCCCGGCTTCGGACACGGACCGGCCCTGGACGCGAAGCAGCCCCGGTGGCGGGCCGGCCTCGGTGGCGGGCCGGCCTCGGTGGCGGGCCGGCCCCGGTGGCGGGCCGTGGATAGGAGGTCAGGCGCGGGACGGCGCCAGGTCCGGGATCACCTTCCGATTCAGGTCTCGGGTGGCACGGTGGAACAGCCAGTAGCTGACCGCCGCGACGACGAGGAAGAGCAGCCGGGCCGCTCTGGGGATGTCGAGGACGAGCAGGCCGTCGTTGAGCGAGTGGAGCACGGCCGCCCCGGCGAGGGCGGCGACCACGGAGGGCGTCACGGTGACCCGGCCGCGGGCCTGCCAGACGCCGAAGACCACCGCGCAGACCAGGCCGGTCCAGGCAAGGTGGCTGAAGGGGGTGGTGAGGCCCCGCAGGAAGAGGACCGTGCCCGCCCCGACGACGCCGTCGTCGGCGTGGAGGCTCTTCCAGGCGTACGACATCGACTCCATGATGGCGAAGCCGGTGGCGCAGGAGAGGCCGAGCGCGACCCCGGCGGCCTTGGTGAGGTGGCGGCCGGTGAGCGCCACGGCGAGGGGCGGGACGAGTTTCGCCGGCTCCTCGATCCACCCGACCCGCAGGATCGAGGGACCGTTCTTGTCAGGGATGAGAACCGAGTCGAAATACCCGCCGATCAGGAGGGCGACGCCTCCGCCGAACAGGAACATCCCCGCCAGGGTGATGGACGGCACGCTGACGCCGATCGCGGTACGGTCGTGAATGGCGAGCAGGAGGGCAACGGGCCCGGCGGCGGCCCCGTAGAAGAAAGCCGCCGGCAGGACCGCCTGGTTGCCGACCGACTCCATCATGGCGATGAGCGAGAAGGACAGTGCGATCATGGCGATCCACACTCTGAACCATCTGTGGCGATAAAACCGTAAATGCTCTCGCATGGGGGGTAATTCCCCGGTAGAGATTGTCCGAATTCGGGCGAATAGTCCATCTTTAACTAAAGATCGACTCTGCCATGATGACCGCGCCGATCACCATGAACACCACCGGCACCAGCCACCTGCCCGACCGCTCGACCAGGGCTATGACCTTGCTGTGCGACCCGAGCCATGAGGCCGCCACACACCAGACCGCGACGAGCACGGCGAACACGGCCACCGTGACGAGGGTGGAGGCCGGGCCGATCGTGCGGAACATCGGGGTGTAGACGGAGACGTTGTCGGCGCCGTTGGCGACGGTCACGCCGGCGATCGAGAGCACGCCGGAGGCCACCGGCGTCGGCTCGTCGTCGCCGTCCTTCGCCGCCCTGACCAGCTCTCGCACGCCCAGGCCGAACGGCACCAGACCGAGCAGCCCCGTCCAGCGGTCCGGGACCACGGTCAGCCCGAGGGCGGCCACCGCGGAGACGGTCACCAGGGCGGCGATGCCCGCGTACTGGCCCGCGACGATCTGCCAGGCGCGGGGGACGCCGCCCGCCCGGGACGTCAGGAACAGCACCGTGAGGATGATGATGTCGTCGACGTTGGTGCCGGCGAAGACGGCGACGGCGGTAGCGATCGTTTGACCCACCGGCGCATTATGTCTTCTCCGGGACCGGACCCCCGGAGGCCGGAGCCCCGGAGCCCCGGAGGCCGGACGCCCCAAGAGCGGGACGCCCCGGAAGCAGGACTCCTCCGACGACCGGTCGCCCGGCCCACGGGCGGAGAGCCGTCCGCGCACCGGCCGGAGCCTCTACCGTGCCCGGGGTCTGCTCCGTCCGGGATCCGGGACCGAAGGCAACCGCAACCGCAACCGTGGCCGTGACCGTGGCCGACCGCAAGGTATGGGGGCTATGATCACGTTCATCCGCTCCTGTCGGCCGCCCGGAGACCGCACGTGGGCTATCCGCAGCAGTACGGCCAGCCGCCGCGGGGCGATACGGGGCGAGGACTGGCCGCCATACTCACCATGGTCGTCGGCCTGACCATCGGAACCGTCATCGTCGTGTTCATGGTGCTCAACCCACCCTCCGCGCCGCCGAGCACCCCGTCGAGCAGCGGCGTCGCGCACTCGGAGACCGAGGTCCGGCAGACCGCGCAACCGGCGCTCGACGCCTACGCCGAGGGGGCGTACGGCGACTTCTGGGACCTGTGGACCTCGGAGGCACAGGGGCTGATCGCCCGTGAGGAGTACGTGAGGCTGTTCACCGTCTGCCCGCCGTCAGGACCGGCCTCCCCCTTCACGATCGACGCCGTCTCGATCTCCGGTGATGAGGCGACGGTCCAGGCGAGCCGGCCGGGGAGCACGACCGACTTCGAGTTCCGCTACGAGAAAGGCGCCTGGCGGTACGTGCTCCCGCAGGAGGAGGAAGCGGAGTACGAGACCAAGACGGTCGACCAGATAGCCGAACAACGCCGGAGCGCGGGGACGTGCGGCACCGCGCAGCCCTCTACCGACACCGGCACACAGACCCCCGGCACCGATACACAACCAGGCACCGGCACGCAACCAGGCACCGGCACACAGACTCCCGGCACCGGCACGCAACCAGGCACCGGCACCGGAACCGGCACCGGCACCGGCACCGGCACCGGTGAATGGAATCCGGGTACCGGCCCGGGCGGGGGTTCCACGGGTACGGACCCCGATACGGGAAGCACCGGCGCCGATCCCGGTACGGGAAGCACCGGCATGGGCTCGGACGCGGAAATCCCCACCCAGCCTGCGGGGTCACCGCAATGATCTATTCCGTCCCCGGAGTCGTGCCCATCCGGGACATACAGAAGTGGTGCCATAACCGGGAATTCACGGCTACTGTCAAACGTATGGCTTCCTCCATGCCGGCCTGGCGAGACGGCACAGGATCAGAAAGACCATCATCGAATGATCACGATGTCACCAAAAAAGAATCGGATTCGGTTCCACTCTGGTTGGCACATCTTCAGCCCAGGGAAGGGCAGGAAGCAATCAGCACATCGGCCTCTGACACCTCTATCACCATAGAGCTGGATAAAGCGGATTATGAAGCGCTCGCCCGTAAAGCACGGCTGACCGGAAACAGGATCGCCGACGTGATCCACACGGCCGTCCAGCGGGAGATCGGCAACAAGCCGCATGTGATCACCTTGATGCACCGCTGGAACCTGCACCGGGAAGACCTCGACATGGCGGCCGAGTCCCTCGGGGTCGACCAGCTCTCCGAGACGGAGTGGCGCCAGATCGGCATCCGTGGATTCCGGAGGAGCCGGCCATGATCCCCGGCCGGGTGCTCGACGTCAGCGCGTTGGTCGACATCGCGGTGGCCAAGACCGAATACTCGCGGAGCGTCGCCGCCATGTGCCTGTTCCGCGGAGGCGGGATATGCGTTCCCGCCACCAGCCTGGCCGCCGTGCTGTCCATCTCCCCGATGTCGACCCAGGTGGAGCTGTTCGAGCTCGTCACGACACCCGGTGTGCGGATCGACGACTTCACCCACGGAAAAGTCGGGGACATCGCGGAGATCCTCGACGGCTCGCGTGACATCACCGCGGGCCACGTCGTCTGGTGCGCCCGCGCCACCAGGTGGCCCATCCTCACCGACCGCGGGGCGGAACTGATGCAGTACGACCAGCACATCGAGATCGACCCCCTGCCGTAGGGGCCGACCGCCGTACCGAGAATCGCCGACACGCCGAGGGCACCCACCGAGCCGGCGCCCAGGAGATCCGAACCGGCTGGACGGGGCCGTCGGGCCGCGCCCCATCGGGCGAAGCCGTCGAGCCGGAAGCCACTGCGCCCGGCCCGCCGGCCGGGAACGGCCCACCGGGCGAACACCACGGCCCCGGCGAACACCACGACCCTGACGGACGCCACGGCCCCGGGCGAGACCGCCGGCCGCGCGTCGCTTCGTGGCCGAGAAGCAGACTCGGCATCACACGTGCACCATCGCTTTTCCGGGCCGGGCGTTTCACACTGGGAAGGTGACGTTCGAAACAAGGCGCATCAAGCTCGACATTCCCGACGAACCAGAATATGCCCCGGTACGCGATATGCACGGCCGCACGGTCACGGTGTTCGCGTCCACGGAGATCAATGGTGAGCGATCGCTGAAAATCGACGGGCGCACATTGGCACTGCGGAAGGTGGGCGTGGACGAGGACGCCGACGGCCCGATGGACGTCTACCGGGCCGAGTCGATCTCGGGCCCCTCGTACTGACACGCCGTCCGGCTGCCGGAAACCACACCGGCCGGCCATCCCGGCCGACGGGTGCGCCGGCCGGAAGCCATGCCTGCCGAGACCCGCGCCGGCCGGAAGCCACGCCGGCAAGGAGCGCGCAAACCAGGTTCCACCGGCGAGGAGCGCGCGAACCAGGGCCCATCGGGGATGGAACGCGCAAACCATGGTTACCAGCGAGTAACGCGCGAACCAGGTCTCACAGGTCATGGAACTTCCATTGAGAAAAATCTACATTGGCCAATGTAGACATCCTCTTCTTGTGGAGATAGCGTTTGTGTCGTCGGACGGGGAGGAATCCCCGGGCGGCATACGACGGAGTCAGATGGTAAGACCGCCGGGCGTGACGGGATCAGGAGTGAAGAGGGCCCGAGCCCGGCGGACCGGGCAGCCACGCCGGCTCCCCGGACTAAGAGAACCGAGAAAGAAAGGAGAGTTAGACGCCATTTGGCCCATCCGCCACGGTCGAGTCGATCGTGCGGGTGCCGAGTCCCACAGGATGGAAGGTGGTCTCCGGTCACTGACGTACATCCTCGCACCGCCGCCGGTCTCCGGCCCGTAGGTGCATGAAGACGAGCCGACCCGATGGTCGGCAGATGGTGTTGAACTCTTCGGGCCCCGGTGCGCACAGGCGCCGGGGCCCCTGATGTGCGTTGTGGAAGGTGCGATGGAACCAGGCGAGCCAAGCGAGCCGACTCTGTCCGACAAGCTCGACGACGACCACTACCCTGCCTACACGATGGGCCAGGCCACCGAGATCCTCGGTGTCACCGCCGCCTTCATGCGCAGTCTGGGGACGGCCAACCTGATCGAGCCGCTCCGTTCGCCCGGTGGTCACCGGCGTTACTCCCGCTACCAGCTGCGCCTGGCCGCCCGAGCTCGTCGCCTGGTCGACCAGGGCACCCCGATGGAGGCGGCCTGTCGCATCATCACTCTGGAAAACCAACTCGCCGAGGCCATGCGCCTCAACGCCGAACTGCAGCGGCGCACCCATCCGTCCCACGGGTCGCCGACTCCCTGACCGCCCCGCACCCGATCGGGCCGCCCCCTCCGCGTACGCGGCCCCACGCATTGATCACCCTCAGGCTCTCCGTCCCGGACACCGGGACGTGAGACGAGTCGGCCGCGGGCGGAGAGAGCGATGGTCCCGTTCGACGACCGCATCGGCATAATTGCCCGGTCGGCACGGCGGCGGGACGGGGATCGGGCAGTGTGGATCATCGAAGCGCTGGACGCGCTGCGGGGGATGCCGTACGCGGTGGTGCTGCCGGTGGCCGCGCTGCTGGCGTTCGCCGAGTCGGGGCTCGGCGTCGGCACGCTGTTCCCCGGGGAGACGGCGGTGGTCGTCCTGGGCACCGCGGCGGTCGGCACCCCGCGCTTCGCGCTCATGCTGGCGGTGGTGGGAGTCAGCGTGTCGGCGGGCGACCACGTCGGCTACTGGCTGGGGCGCCGTTACGGCGAGCGGATGCGGGAGACCTCGGCGGTGCGCAGGCTGGGCGTCGAGCACTGGGACCGGGCCCTGGCCGCGCTGCGCAGGCACGGCGCCGCGGCCGTGTTCCTCACGCGACTGGTCCCCGTGGTCCGGACTCTGGTCCCCGCCGCCGCGGGCGCGTCGCGTGTCCCATACCTGCGTTTCCTGCCCGCCTCACTGCTGGGCGGCCTGGTGTGGGCAGGGGTGTACGTCGGCATCGGCGCGTTCGCCGGCGCCTCCGCCCGGCACCTCGAAAGCCTGGTCGGCCGGATCGGCTGGATCGTCCTGGCCGTCGCCTCGGCCGGTCTCGCCGCCGTGCTGTGGCGGCGCCGCCGGCAGAGGGCGGCCGCGGGCACGCAACCGGCCGGTACGACGGCAGGAGCGGACACGCCGTCCGCACGATTCACGCTGCCGTGACCGTTGCGTGGTCGCGCAGGTCAGCGTGTCGAGTGGAACAGGCCCCCACCGGGGTCGTTTCCGCCAACGCGTTGTTCCGCAAACTGCGATTACCGGTACGGTCTCGCAATCAAGGGTCGAAAGCAGCGCTTACCGTACACTGGTCAGCCGTCCTGCGGCAGCGGCTACGTCCATAGGTGGTAGCAGAGGTGGAGTTCCGGGTTCTCGGTCCCATCGAGGTGCGCGGCGACGACGGACTCCCCCTCGACCTGGGCGGACAGCGCCCCCGCGCTGTCCTGGCCCGGCTTCTGGCGGCACGGGGGACCGTCGTCTCCACGGATGCGCTGATCGCGGACCTGTACGGCGACACGCCTCCCAGGGGGACGCGGACCACGCTGCACTCGTACATATCGAATCTGCGCCGCGTCATCGAGCCGGAGCGAGCGCCGCGCGCCCCTGCCCGGCTTCTCCTCGCCTGGTCACCCGGCTACCTGCTGGCCGCAACGAACGTCGACGCGACCCGCTTCACCGAACTGGTGGACGGCTCGGAGTCGGGTCCGCCCGGGGAGGTGCTCGTCTCCCTGAACGAGGCGCTCGGGCTCTGGCGTGGTTCGCCGTACGGGGAGTTCGCCGACGAGCCATGGGCGATCACCGAGGTGAACCGGCTGCGCGAACTTCGCCTGGTCGCGGTCGAGCGGCGCGCTCAGGCGTTGCTGGACCTCGGCCGCCCGCAGGCCGTGATCGGCGACCTCAGGGCCGAGACGGCGGAACATCCACTGCGGGAGCGGCTATGGTGCCTGCTCGCCGTGGCGCTGTGCCGCACCGGCCGTCAGAGCGACGCCCTGTCCGTGATACGCCAGGCCAGGGACATGCTCGCCGAGCAGCTCGGTCTGGACCCCGGGCCCGAGCTGCGGGCGTTGGAGGACGACATTCTCCAGCAGGCCGACTCACCCCGGCCGGCGACCTCCGCCGCCGTCGGCAGGCAGCGGGAGTTCGCGGAGCTGAGGACGCTGCTGGACCGGACGGATCGGGATGGCATCGCCATCGCCGCGGTGAGCGGCGAACCGGGCATCGGCAAGACTTTCCTCCTTCAGGCCCTGCATCGCCACTGTGATGATCTGGGGTATCTCGTCCTTTCCGGAGGCTGCCACGAGACACAGGGGGCTCCGCCGCTGTGGCCGTGGCTCCAGGTGTTGCACGCGCTCGACCTCGTCTGCCCACCGCCCGACCGGTCGGCGCTGGCCGGGCTCCTGGACGAGGAGGCCCCCGCCGGCTCCACCGAGGCGGCGAGGCTCCGCCGCAGCCAGGCCATCGCCCAGTGGCTCGCCACGGCCGCACGCACCCGGCCACTGCTGATCATCTTGGACGACCTGCACTGGGCCGACCCCGCCTCGCTCGAACTGCTCAGGGACGTGGTCATGCTCGCCGAAGGCGCGGCGGAACCCACGCCCCTCACCCTGGTCACGGCCTTCCGGGACGCGGTGTTCGCCGGCGCCGCGGCACCCGGTGGCATGCTCCGCAACAGCACAAGCGGCCTCACCGTGGACGAACTACTGGGCCGCGTCACACGATACGGACTGCTCCGGATCCGCCTCACCGGTCTGGGGGCCGACACCGTACGGGCCATCGCCGCGGAGATGGGCACGGACCTGGACGAGCCGACCGCCGACCGGCTGACCACGCGCACCGGCGGCAACCCGTTCTTCGTCCGCGAGAGCGTGCGGCTGCTCGCCCAGGGCCGGACCCTGGACGCGGTCCCCGAAGCGGTGGCGGACCTGATCCGCCGGCGGATCGGGATACTCCCACCGGAGACCGGTGAAGTCCTGAAGGTCGCCGCCGTGATCGGCCGAGTCTTCGACCCCGCGGTCGTCGCGGAGGTCAGCCGGGTGGAGGCGTACGACCTGCTGGACCAGGCGGCGCGGGCCGGGCTGATCGTCGCGCAGGGCAACCGGATGGCCTTCGTGCACGACCTGGTGTGGGAGACCCTTCTCGGGGACATCCCGCCGCTCCGCAAAGCGACATTCCACCGCGACGTGATGACCTCATTGGCCTCCCGTCCCGGTAGCGACGTCGCGGCGATCGCGCATCACGCGGTCGAGGCCGGCCCGGCGGCCTACCGCGAGGCGGTGCGCTGGGCACGGGGCGCGGCCGAGCAGGCGAGCCTGCGCATGGCCTTCGAGGAGGCGGCCCGGTGGTGGGGCCGGGCGATCAACGCGCACGGCGCCTGCTCCGGTGACCCCCTCGACCATGTGGAGCTGCTGCTCCGTCAGGTCCGCGCCCTGCTTGACGCCGGAGACCTGCTCGGGGCCCGGAAAGCTCGGGCCGAAGCCGTACGCGCCGCCGACCGGGCCGGAGCGGGGCCGGAGCTGACCGCCCGCGCGCTGACCGCGCTCGACGTGCCCGCGAAATGGACACTTCGCGACCCCTATGAGGCGGTGGAGCTACAGCTCGTGCACCGTTTCGAAACCTGTCTGCGGACGCTGCCGGCTGCCGACAGCCCCGCACGCGCCCGGTTGCTGGGCGGCCTGGCCCAGGAACTGTACGACGGGACCGGCAACCCCCTCTGCGACTCCCTTTCCGCCCAGGCCGTGCAGATGGCCCGCCGTCTGGACGACCCGCTCCTGCTGATGGGGATGCTCAACGCGCGGCACCTGGCCCTGCCCCAGCCTCTTCATGTCGACGAGATGCGGGACATCACCGACGAGATCCATGCACTGGCACTGCGGATGGAGACACCCGGGTTCGAACTGCTCGCACAGCTGATGTACACCAACGCCAGGCTGGAGACGTTCGACGTCGAAGGCGCGGATCACGCCGCCACCCGCTGCGACACGATCCTGGAACGGCTCCCGCTCCCGTGGCCCCGCTTCCAGCACACCATGTGGCGAGCCGTCCGGCTGGTCCTGGGCGGCCGATTCGACGACGCGGACACCATGTACAGCGAGACCAAGCGCCAGGCGAGCCGGATCGACATGTGGCACGCCGACGGCCTCATCGCCATGGGGCGCGTCATGCTGCACTACCACCGGGGCACCATCGCGGAAGCCGGACCGTTCATCGACGCCACCGCCGGTTTCCATCCCTCCATGGGGAGAGACGCCCGGATCCTGCAGCTGTGCGCCCAGGGGCGGGTCTCCGACGCGCGAGAGCTGGCACATGACGGCTGGCGGACACCGCCCAAGGACTGGTCATGGCTGAACACGAGCTGCCTTCAGGCGGCGGCCCAGGCGGCCCTCGGCCATGTTCCCGCCTGCCGGTCGAGCTACTCGACGCTGCTGCCCTACAGCGGGCGCGTCTCCGCCTGGTCGGGGGTGATGTGCGTCGGGCCGGTCGACTGGTACCTGGCCCTGCTCGCCGCCGCCATGGGCGACTCCGACACGGCACGACGCCACCTCGCGCTGGTGGCACAACTGGCGGACCGGAACGGGCTGGCCTGGTGGCGGGACCGGGCCGCGGCGGGCGTGACGCCGTGATCCGACGCGACCTCGCGAGCGGGGTCGCGAGCAAGGCCACGCACGACCAAGACAGGCCAAGAGCACTCAAGAAGACCCCAATCGGTGACCACCAGGATGTGGGCAGGGCCGCAGAGCGCGGCCCCGTACAACCGGATGGGGGATACGCCATGCGCGGCATTCTCAAGATCGACGACCTTCCCGCCGGCGTCTCCGAGCTCACGGGCTCGGACCTGGAGACCGTCGCGGGCATCGACATCGTCCTGGACGACGGCAGCGTGATCTCGGCGGGCATGAGCCCCGGGACGGGATACGTGTCCACCTCCTACAACAACGGGAGGAGCACCGACACCCTCCCCGCCGACCGCTGACCTGCGTCGACCCGCCGCGGTGACCGCGGCCCGGTCCTGGCGGTGACCGGCCGGGCAGGGTCGCACCGGTCACGGACCGAACAGACGGGAGCCGGCGTCCGCGGGCGCCGGCTCCCCGGCGCATGACGGCAAGGAGCACCAGACCGTGTTATTGATCATCAGCAGCTCCCGCGACGACTCGGTGCACGCCGTGCTGCCCAAGCTGCGGGCGCGGGGCGTGCCGCTGCTGTGGTGGGACGAGGCCGACTATCCCGGGGCCTCCACCCTCACCACCGGATACCTGGACGGCCGGTGGCGGCAGACGCTGACGTGCCGGGGTGAGACGCACGACCTGTCAAGGGTCACCGCGGTCTGGTATCGCCGTCCAGACACGCCGTCGGCGCCGGACGTGCGGGAGCCGTCGCAGCGGGAGTTCGCCGAGTACGTGGCCGGGCACGCGCTCGCCGGCGCGTACGACCTGATGGTGGGGGCGAGGTGGATGCCGGCGCGGCCGCGGCACGCCCAGGCGATCGACAACAAGCTGCTGCATCTGTATCGCGCCGCCCAGATCGGGTTCGCCATTGTGGACACGGTGGTGACCAACGACCCGGACGAGCTCGTCCCGGCGTGGAACCGGGCGGGCGGCCGTCTCATCACCAAAACGCTCGGCTTCCGGCAGTTCACCCTGGACGGCGAGTACGGCCACCTCTACACGGAGGTGGTGCCGCGACGCAGGCTGTCGGGCCGGCACCGGCTCCGGTACGGCCCGGCGATGCTGCAGCCCCAGGTGCCGAAGGCATACGAGCTGCGGGTGACAGTCGTCGGCGAGCGGGTGTTCGCCGCCCGCATCGACTCCCAGGCCTCCCGGCTGACCGCCGTCGACTGGCGGCACTACGACGACCCCAAGGTCGGCTACGCCGCCTACGACCTGCCGCGCGATGTCGCGGACCGTTGCGTCCGCCTGGTCGCGGGGCTCGGCCTGACCTTCGGCGCCCTCGACTTCATCGTGACGCCGGACGGCCGGTACGTCTTCCTGGAGCTCAACGTCAACGGACAGTGGGCCTTCGTCGAGATGCTGACCGGTATGCCCATCGGCGACGCGATCGCCGACTGGCTCGCCGACGCGACCACCCGTTCCCATACCGAGGATTCCACCGATGTCCAGTGACCGGAATGCCGTTCCCGCTCCGATCGGCTCCGCATGCGCTCCGGCCGCCTTCGCGGCGGATCTCGCCGACGCGGTCACGCTCCTGCGTGAGCTGCCGACCGCCGGGGATGCGGTAGGCGACGCACACCGGCGGGTGCGGGACTGGGCCGCCCGACGGCCGTGGCTGCGCGCCGATCTCGCGGTCGACGAGCCGCCGGGAACGACCAGGGTCGGTTACGACCTGCTCCTCGACCACCCCGAGGGCGGCACGGTCGCGCTGTCCGCCGAGGTGGACGACGGCATCCCCTGGCTCGTCGACCACTCCACCCACTGGGCGGCGGGGCAGGTCCTCAACGTCGACGGGCACAATCTTTCGGTCGCGACCGCGCTGTCCACCATCCGCGCCCTCGGCGCCCGTGATCGGCGACTGCACGAGCGGCTGGTGGACCACTGCATCCTCCTCAGCGAGGTGGAGGACGACATCGAGCCGCTGACCGTCACCGAGACACAGCAGGCCGCCGACGAGTTCCGCCGGCGGCGCGGGCTCACCGACCGGGCGCGGACGCTGGACTGGCTCGCGGAGGCCGGCATGTCCGAGGACGCGTTCTGGGAGCACGTCAAGATGCGTGCGCGCATCGCCCGCGTCCGCGAGCGCTTCGCCGGCGAGCCGGCCCGGCGTCACCTCGCCGAGCACCCGGAGCAGTTCACCGTACGGCGGGCCGCGTGGGTGACCGGGCCGCGCCCCGAGCCGTTGCGCGCCCTGCTCGACGGACCGGTGGCGGAGTTCGCCGACCGGGTCACCACCGCTCTGCTGCGCGGGCCCGAGGCCGGGCGGCACGGGTCGGCGGGGGCCACGGGGCTGCGCCTGGAGGCCGCCGCGACCCTCACCTCCCGGCTGCCGGAGCCCCTCCGGACCGTGCCCACAGGAACGGCGGTCGGACCGGTCCCCTGCGACGACGGTCATCTGGCCGGGGTCGTGTACGAGGTCGTCCCACCGGATCCCGAGGCTCCGGGGGTGCTCGACGCGGCGCGGGACGTGGCGTTCCAGGCGTGGCTGGACGAGCGGCGGCGCTCGGCGCAGATCAGGTGGTTCTGGCTGTGAGACGGCGGGTGCCGCTGGTGATGCAACTCACCCGCAGTGAGTGCGGCGCCGCCTGCCTGGCCATGGTGCTCGGCGGGCTGGGACGCCGCACCTCCCTCTCGGAGGTCCGCGAGCACCTCGCCGAAGGCGTCGACGGGGTGAGCCTGCGCGAGATGATCCAGGCCGGCGCCCGCTTCGGGTTGCGGCTGCGTGCCTGCCGTGCCCCGATGACCACCATCGCCGAGTTGCCCGCACCGTTCATCGCCCTGTGGGAGAACAACCACTTCGTCGTGGTCGAGCGGATCACCCGGCGCGGTGTCGCCGTCCTCGATCCGGCGCGGGGGCGCCGGCGCCTGGCTCGGCGGCAGTTCCGGGCCGGCTACTCCGGCACGGTGCTGCTCGCCGCCGCCCCCGCCGGGCTCACGCCCACCGTCAGGTCCCGGCCCTGGCGGGTGCTGCGGCCACTGGTCGCGCCCGCGCTGAGGAACCGGAGGCTGATCGCCACCGTGCTGCTGGCCTCGCTCGGCGCGCAACTCCTCGGACTGGCCGTGCCTCTGTTCACCAAGCTCGTGGTGGACCGGCCGGTGGAGATGGACGTGACGACGCTCGCGGCGGCCGCCTGCTGCGTCGTCGTCGTGCACGCGCTGATCGCGTGGACCCGCGCCTGGGCGTTGATCCGGTTGCAGACCTCGGTCGCGGCCGAGGTGATGCGCACGCTCGTCAGCCACACGCTGGCCCTGCCGTACCGCTTCTTCCAGCACCGCTCCAGGGGCGACCTGCTGAGCCGGCTCAGCGGGGTGGCGATGCTGCGCGACCTGCTCACCGAGCAGGCGCTGACCTTTCTGTTCGACCTGTTCACCGCGGTGTCGTACCTGACGCTGCTCGTCGTGGCCTCGCCGGGGCTCGCGCTGCTGACGTTCGCGACCGCCGCCGCCCAGGCCGGCGTGGTGCTGGCCACGGCCCGGCGCGGAACGCACCTGGCTCTCGCCGCGCTGCACACCAACGCCGCCACCCAGTCCGTCCTGGTCGACAGCCTCTCGGGTATCGAGGCGATCAAGGCATCCGGCGGTGAGGCCGCGGCCGTCGCCCGCTGGCGTACGCGGCACGACGAGGAGCTGAGCACCGGGGCGGCGCGTAACCGGCACGTGGCCGGGGTGCAGGCCGCGAGCAACGCGCTGGGCATGGCGCTCGATCTGGGGCTGCTGGTCGCCGTGTTCGCCACCGCCGGCGACGGCGCGACGCTGGGAGACCAGCTCGCCCTGGTCTCCCTCGCCGTCGCGGCGACCACGCCGCTGGCGTCGCTGCTGGGCATCGTCTACCAGCTGCAGCTCGCCGCCGCGCACGTCGGGCGGATCGCCGACCTGATCAGCGCGGAACCGGAGCGCGACGGCGGTGTCCGCCTGGACGGCGGACTGCGCGGCGGCATCACCGTCGCCGGACTCAGCACCGGCTACGACGCGCGCACCGCGGTGCTGCGGGAAGTGTCCCTGCGCATCCCGCCCGGCGCGCGGGTGGCGATCGTCGGCGCGTCCGGATCCGGCAAGACCACCCTGGGACGGGCGTTGATCGGGTTGGTGGAGCCGGCCGCCGGGCAGGTCCTCTTCGACGGCATACCGCTGCGGGAGCTCGACCGGAAGTGGCTGCGCCGGCAGGTGGGCGTCGTCACCCAGCAGCCGCACCTGTTCGCCGGCACCGTCATGGACAACATCGCCGGGTTCTCCTCGCTGAGCCGGCAGGCCGTCGAGCACGCCGCCCGGGTGGCCGAGATCCACGACGAGATCGTGCGCCTGCCCCAGGGCTACGACACCGACGTCGGAGAGGGCGGCTCGCGCCTGTCCGGCGGGCAGCGCCAGCGCCTGGCCATCGCCCGCGCGCTGGCCCGCCGCCCCCGGATCCTGCTGCTGGACGAGTCGACCGCCAGCCTGGACGCGGTCACCGAGGAACGCATCCGCCGCAACCTGCTCCGGCTCGGGCAGACACAGATCATCATCGCCCACCGGCTCTCGACCATCCAGGACGCCGACCTGATCGTCGTGCTCAACCGCGGCCGGATCGTCGAGGCCGGCACCCACCACCAGCTCATGGCCCACGGCGGCCACTACGCCGACCTGGTCCGCTACCAGTACCAGACAGCCGGCACCGCCATGGCACCGGCGTCGGCCCGAGAGGGCGTCTGAGTTTCCCGAGGGAGATCCTGCGGAGGCACATGCGTCACAAGTGTGATACCAGCTGTGTGCAAGTCCTTCCCTGTTGGGTGGGAGTCGAAGAAGACTGCCCCACTGGAGGACGCACATGTGCATCGGCCGGCACACCGCCGTCTCCGCCGGCTCCACAGCGAGTTGTTCCGTCGCGGGCGCCGGTACCGCTTCCCGCTCCGGCCCGTGCCGGCGGCTCTCGACGTCCGGCGAGCCGGACGGCCCGGGGTTCCGGGGAGCGGGCGCGGGCCGTCCGGCCGCTGTGGCGGCGTCCGCCGCCACGGAACTGTAGGCGACGCAGGTGGAGTTCCGGGTCCTCGGGCCTCTGGAGGTCCGTGACGGTGCGGGCACGCCGGTCGACCTCGGCGGGCCTCGGCAGCGGACGCTGCTGGCCAGGTTGCTGGTGGCGTACGGGTCGGTGGTGTCGGCGGACCGGCTGATCGACGACGTGTACGGCGGTGCGCCCCCGGCGTCTGCGATGGCGACGTTGCAGTCATATGTGTCGAACCTGCGCCGAGCGATCGAGCCGGATCGTGGCCCGCGTACCCGGCCGCGGTTGCTGGTGGGGCGGCCTCCCGGGTACGTGCTGGCGACAACGGACGTGGACGCCCTGCGGTTCGGCGAACTGGTGGATCGTTCGGAGTCCCGGCCGGCGGAGGAGGCGCTGCCCCTGCTGGAGGAGGCTCTGCGGCTGTGGCGGGGTTCCCCGTACGGAGAGTTCTGTGACGAGTCGTGGGCCGTCACGGAGGTGAACCGGCTGTGGGAGCAGCGGGCTGTGGCGGTGGAGCGGCGTGCGCAGGCGCTGCTGGATCTGGGCCGGCCGCAGGCGGTGATCCCCGATCTGGAAGGGGAGACGGCGGCGAACCCCTCCCGGGAGCGGTTGTGGTGCCTGCTGGCGCTCGCGTTGTACCGCACCGGCCGGCAAGCCGAGGCGCTGGCCGTCCTGTGCAGTGCCAGAAGTGCCCTGGCCGGCCGGCTGGGGATGGATCTCGGCTCGGAGCTGCGGGCGCTGGAAGGCGACATCCTCCGGCAGGCCGACTCGCTGGGGCCCGTCACCACCACCGCGGTGCTGGGCGCCCCGATGACCGTTCAGGAGCGGCAACTGCTACGGGGGCGCGAGACGCAGCTGGCGGAGCTGAAGAACATGCTGGTGGCGAACAGCGGGCTGGCCGTCGCGGCAGTCACCGGGGAGCCGGGCATCGGCAAGACGTCCTTGCTGAGGGCTTTTCGCGATCACTGCGCCGGGCTTGGTCATCTGGTGCTGTGGGGCGGATGTGACGGCACCCGCGAGGCCCCGCCGTTGCGGCCGTGGGCTCAGGTGCTGGGAGCGCTGCGGCAGCACTGCCCGCCGCCGGACCACTCCGCGCTGCGGGGCCTCCTGGACGATCAGCCGCCTTCGGGCTCCACGGAAACGGCGTCGCCGCGCCGCAACCGGGCGGTCGCCCAGTGGCTGGTCACGGCCGCGCGCGAGCAGCCCCTTGTCGTCGTCCTGGACGACCTGCACTGTGCCGACCCGGCATCCATCGAGTTGCTCAGGGATGTCTTCATACTCGCCCTCGCCGTGCCCGGCAGCCCCCGTCTGACCATCGTCACCACCTTCCGCAGCTCCGGCCTCCCCTGCACGACCATGCATTCGGTGGAGGACCTCCTGGGCCGCCTGGCCCGCTACGACCTGGTCCGAATCCACCTCGGCGGGCTGGGGGCCGAAGCGGTGGAGGCCCTCGCCGCCGATCTGGGGATCACGGTGGACGAGCCGACCGCGCGCCGGCTGACCGAGCGCACCGGGGGAAATCCCCTCTTCGTACGCGAAAGCCTGTGCCTGCTCTCCCAGGGCCTGGGACTGGACACGGTGCCCGACGCGGTGGCGGAGCTCATTCTGCAACAGCTCGCCGCCCCGGGGCCGCGGGTCGGCGAGGTACTGCAGGTCGCCGCCCTGCTGGGTCCGGACTTCGACCCCGCGCTCGTCGCCGAGATCGACGACGATCCGGTCTACGACGCGCTGGACCTGGCCGCCCAGGCCGGGCTGGTCGTCCCCCATGCCGGCCGCATGGCCTTCGCCCATGACCTGGTCAGGGAGACGATCATTGGTGCCATCCCGCCGTTGCGCAAGGCCAGGATCCACCGTGACGTGATGGTCTCCCTGTCCTCCCGGCCCGACGCCGACGTGGCGGTCATCGCCCACCATGCCGTCCAGGCCGGACCGAGCGCCTACCGCGAGGCCATCCGCTGGGCACGGGCGGCGGCCGAGCAGGCGAGCCTGCGCCTCGCCCACGACGAGGCCGCCGCCTGGTGGGGCCAGGCCGTCGCGGTCCACAACGTTTCCGGCGGCGATCCCAAAACCCGTATCGAGCTGACGTTGCGGCAGGTCGGAGCCCTGCTGGAGACCGTGTACCCAGCCGAGGCGCGACGGTCCAAGACAGAGGCCGTGCACGCCGCCGCCCGCGCGGGAACGAACCATGAGCTGACCGCCCGCGCGCTCACCGCTCTTGACGCCTCCGCCGTGGACGCGACCACGCACACACCTCTCCCGCCCGATCTTCTCGGCCGCCTCGCCCCACCCCGAAGGGGCGACAACCCGAGAACGGAGGCTCAATGCCCTTCTCACCGTGTATGTCAGCCGGTAGCCGTTCCCCGGCCATGGGATGCCGACGGCCACAGCCGGTCTTGAAGCGGAGGAGTCGGAATGTCGGGCTTGCCTGGGACTTGGCAGACGGGAAGATCAGGCCCCTGCCCCAGCCGCCCACGGCTCCACAGGCTACGGCTCCACGGGCTACGGCTTCACGGGCTCGTCCGGGTGATCATCCCGGAGCCGAGCGCCCCTCCGGAGGCGCTCTTCTGGCTGGTAATGGCAATTGCGATCCCGCCGAGCATCATGCCGACGCCTGAAATAGCGAGGAGAACGGGTTTGCTCATGTCGGCCAATGCATAGCGCATGGGATAGAAGGCCCCTGTATCGGAGTACCGGACAGGTGGCCTGTAAACCATGGCCATGACCAAGCCCATGAGCATGAGAAATGTTCCGGTGCCGACAAACAGACCAACGATCAGGTTGCGACGCATGGCGACGCATCCTAGGTGACCGTTACAAGACGCCGCTGTTCGTTCTCAAAATGAGTCAAGGCTGCTGACGTATCCCCGGAGGCGCCCGGGAAGCCTCATAGCGCCGGACCCGCCGGCGGGAAAATCCTGACGCGGCGGCGCGGTGGTGGTGCGGCGCGGTGGTGGTGCGGCCCCAACGCGGCGAGTGGGTTGGGCATAGCGGGTGCTGAGTGCTGGGTGCTGGCTGCGGCGCGCGGTCCGGAGTCCCGCGCCGTCCGGGACCGGCCTCAGGCCGCATACCCGGACGACTGGCGGGCGGCGGGCCGCAGCGCCACTTGATCCCTGCGAGAACAGTTCGGCAAGCTTCTTCAGGCGGGCGTTTTCCCCGGACAGCGGAGGAGCTGACCTCAATGGGCCTTGAAGTGATGCAGTGGATCGCGTTCGGGGTCGGATGCCTCAACGGCGTACTGGGCATCTACTCTCTGGCGACCAACCGGCTCCCCCGCCGGCCCTTCCTCTGGCGTGACGACTTCGAGCCTCGCCGCTACGGGTGGGCACAGCTGCTGATGGCGGTCTTCGTGTTCACCATTGCGCTGGGCCCGGTGATGCTGGAGTGGGCGTACGAACTGTTCATCGTCGTGCTCCTCCTGGGGATCGGGGCTTTCGCAGCGGGGCTACGGCTCATGCACTCGGGAAAGCAGATTCAGCGGTCCTCCTGATCCCTCGAAGCATCGTGGTCTCGTTCGAGGATTTCGTCGCCGCGACCCCGAACGTGCTGGTCCTGCCGGACGACGACGGAATGGACCTCGTCCAGCGGTTATTACGGGGCCGAGGGGTGTCTGTCATCGACGCGGTTCTCGTCACCCGGAAACGGTCGACGGCGCCCCATCGGGCCGGAAGCCCTGGTCAGACGCCGTTTCGAACGCTCGGCGGAGAGCGTGGGATTCGAACCCACGAGGACTGTCACGAACCTCAGCGGCTTTCAAGAGGGCTGCGTTCACGGCGGTGACATACCCCTTCACCAGGGCAGAAGCATGTCCATCGTCCCTGACCATGGGAGATCATCCCGCGCATATCCCGCGACGACTACCGGCCGGCTCCTTGAGGGCACTTCAGATCCTGGGCGCGGATGGTCAACCGCACCCAGATGGGTGGGTACCCTCGACGGACCTGCTGGATGACGGCGACGAGCTCAGAACCGACGGCAGGATACTCCTCCAGGAGAGCTCGGGTGCTTCCTGAAGGGCTGTCGATCGCTGCGGCGTCCACCGAGGCACCGATCTCCTCGTGATGGAGAATCATCACCATGACACCCCATGATTCGTGACCGGTCACGCGGACTTGAACCACCTGCCCGGGAACAAGGTTGGCTCCTACATCGTCGAACGGTTGCACCCGACCATCGTGTCCTATTCCACCTACTGGTCACCCGTCTCTGCCAGACCATATACAGGCGAAACGCTGGATCCCAATCCGGGACTTGCAGATTAAAAGATCGGCTTCGGGCGGTTCCGGACGGTTCAATGCAGGTCAAGAGGTGCGTACGGTCCACCCTGAACGGCTCTGGACGGCCTTATATTGCCACCCGAAGTGCAACCCGATTCTCGGCGAGTCTGGCCGAGGAACGAGGCTCAGACTTTTGATCATTCATGACCCCTCGTAGAGGCGATGAGGACCACTACAAGTGGCCGCACAACGTGCAGGTAGGTGGTTGCGACCCCTCGTAGGGGCGATGAGGACACCCGAAGGAATCCATCATGAACGGCCTCCCTGTGTTGCGACCCCTCGTAGGGGCGATGAGGACCTCGCGCCGGCGTGACATCCCGCAGGGAAGTGTGAGTTGCGACCCCTCGTAGGGGCGATGAGGACCCCGGTCGACCGTCCGCGCCCGGCTCGGCTACGTCCGGTTGCGACCCCTCGTAGGGGCAATGAGGACTCTTCTCCGGTAAGGAAATTCCAGCCCTGGACATGGAGTTGCGACCCCTCGTAGGGGCGATGAGGACCCCAAGGTAAAGCCGCAGTTCAATGGCCTTGCGATGGGCGCCGGGGAGAGAGGAAATGCAGTGAACCTCCGGTTGTGCAGAATACCCCGGAGGTTTGTTGCACGTCTCGGGCTCTGAAGGCTTTGTCCGATGGTGTTGGTCTGCCGGAGACGGTAGCGGGGGCTCGGGTGTTTGTGCGGCGGGATGTCGGCGTGGCCGGTGGGCTGGGGCTGAGGAACGAAGTCCCAGACCTGCGATCGCCCCCGGCCCTGAGCAGGGATCAGCCGTCTTCTGGCGATCGTCGGGTGCAACCGTCCGCGACCCGAGAAGAGCACCATGGACCGGCGCGTTGATCTGTGCTCGGGGTGGCGGCGCGGCCCCCGGGCGGCGGCCGGTGGGCGGGTACGGCGGGCGGTGGGTGCGGTGCGCGGCCCGGAGTCCCGCGCCGGCCGGGACCGGCCTCCAGGCCGCATGCCCGGACGGCTGGCGGGCGGCGGGCCGTGCGGCGGGGCGCCGCGCCGCCGCCTTGATACCCATGAGAACAATTCGGCAGTGATCCAGGCAGAGCGCGGTCGTCGTGTGGTGGCCGGTGGTAGAACGCTCGGTGTGGAGGATCGGCGGGATCGGCTGCGGGAGCTGGGCGAGCTGTTTCGGCAGTTCCGCAAGAGGACCGGGCTGACCGGTAAGGAGCTGGCGCAGCGGGCCGGGGTGGCGCAGCCGACGATCTCGCGGATGGAGACCGGGCGGCTTCTGCCGACTCCGGAGACCGTTGACCGGGTGTCGGCGGCTCTCGGGCTTGATGAGGTGAGCCGCGGGGAGTTGGACGCGCTTCTGGCTCGGCTGCGGGATGAGGTGTCCCGGTTGAAGGGTGGGCTGGCCGGTCGGGAGGCGGCGAACGCGGCGCGGGTGCGCGGGGCTCGGTCGGTGACCGTGTTTTCTTCGGCGATGGTTCCGGCGTTGTTGCAGACAGCGGAGTATGCGCGGTTGGCGGTGGCGATCGGCCGGGATGTGGATGAGGAGGACGCGGCCAAGGCGGCGGCCGTGCGGGTGGAAGCTCAGGCTGTGCTGTTCGATGCGGGCCGGGAGTTCGCGTTCGTGCTGACCGAGGGTGCGGTGCGGACGTGGCCGGGGTCGCCGTCGTTGATGCCGGCCCAGCTCGACCGGCTGGCTCAGGTGGCCACGTTGCCGCATGTGCGGGTGGGCGTGGTGCCGTGGCGGGTGGAGGCACCGGCCTTTCCGTTGCACGGGTTCACGGTCTTCGACGGGACGGTGAGCGTGGTGGAGGGCCTGGTCGGGGATGTCACGCTGACCGACCCGGCGGAGATCGTCGCGCATGAGGAGGCCTTCGAGGCGTTCGCCGGGGCGGCGGTGTACGGCGATGCGCTGCGGGAGTTGCTGGGAGAAATCGGGGCGGACTACCAGATGTTGGCGAGCCGTCTGGAAAAGTGACGCATTTATGCGTCGAATTCCTTGAGCGACTTCTAGTCTTGGTCATACGCTGCCGACATGGATGTATAGCCCCCTAGACGACGGAGTATACCCATGTCAGCGTGGTGGTTGTCCCGGCACTTCCTCGGCTCCCCCGCCTCCATCACCGAAGCCCGGCGATTCGTCACCCGCTTCCTGGCCAACTGGCCCATCGCCGAGACGGCCGAGCTCATCGTCAGCGAGCTGGCCACCAACGCCGTCCGGCACACCGCCAGTGGCGCCTTCGGCGGCCGGTTCCTCGTCACCATCGAGGCCGCCCACGACCGGGTCTGGCTCGGCGTCCTGGACGAAGGCGGCCCCCGCTTTCCCGACGTGCGCCCCTGCGGCCAGGACGACGAGGGCGGCCGCGGCCTGCTGCTGGTCTCCGCCCTCGCCGACTCCTGGGGCGTCTCGGGTGACGAGCGCGGTCGCACCGTGTGGGCGCTGCTCAAGGTCGGCCCGGTCGCGGCGGCCGGAGCGGCGTCATGCCAGTGACCGGCTGCCTGAGCCCGCACCTCCCGCCCGCACAACCGCGCCGCGAACGCCTGGCATGGTTTGCTCTCCGACACGGAGAGCGGGTGCGGGTGATCGCCTGGACCTGCGAGTGCCAGGACGTCTTCTACGAGCTGTGCCAGACCGGCGGGCAGGCGTTCATCCGCCGTACCGTCAAGACCGGCAAGGGCCGGGGAGTTCGCGAGACCTGCCGGTGGCGGGTCGCCGAGGCGCAGGCGATGTGGACGGCGTTGCTGTCCGGTCTGGCCCGGTGACCGGTGAGCCCTCGGGGTGTTCCGAACCGGCGCTCGGCGATCCGGGCGGTGGATGCAAGGACCGGCAAACCCCCAAAAATCATTCTGTCGAGGGGGATAGACGACATTTTGTCTAGAGCCCTAGACTCGGTGGCGTACAACCGAGGGGGAACCGTGTCACCGAGCGAGCTGGACCGCATAGCCGCCATCGACGACCCGTACCTGCTGCTGCGCACCGCCACCGAACGGCTCAACGCCGCCCAGCAGGAGGTCACCGAACTGGCCCGGCTCCGGCGGCGCGTCATCCAAGAGCTCCACGCTCAAGGTATGTCGTACGCCCAGATCGCCGAGAAGGCCGGCCTGTCACGCGGGCGCATCCACCAGATCAAGCACACCGGCCCGGCCCCGGAGGGCGCGTTCCTCGGCACCGGCACGATCACGCTGGCCACGCCCCTCAAGCGCGAGGCCGGCAACGCCCGGCCCGTGGTCGCCATGGAGGACGTCACCGCCGCCAAGCGCCTGGAAGACCTGGCCCGCGGCTTCGGCCTGGCGATGAACCTCGAACACGTCCCCCTCGGCGGGGAGATCGACCTGAACCGGCCCAACCTCATCGTCATCTGCGGGCCGAAGCTCTCCCCCGTCATGGGCGCGCTGTACGAATCCGATCCCGTCCTGGAATGGGTCAAGGACGGCGCGTGGACCCTGCGCGACCGCCGCACCGGCCAGACCTACCGCTCGGGAGAAGACTCCGATCCGGCCCGTCCGGTGGACTACGCCTACCTCGGCCGGCTGGCCCGCCCCGACGGTAACGGAACGCTCCTGGTCTTCACCGGCATCCACCCGCACGGCACCCTCGGCGTGGTCGACCTGCTCACCTCCGAGATCGCCACCCTGTGGGGACAGGCCGGCGAGAGCCGCTTCTCGACCGTGGTCGGCGTCGAATACGACCCGGCCACCGGGGAACCCGTCCGGACGGAACTGGCCAGTCCCCTCTACCGGCACGAGGAGCCCTGAAGCCGATGCGTGTCACCTTCGCCACCGAAGCGGCCCCCGGCCGTCCCGACCGTCCCAATGAGGACTTCGTCGCCGCCACCCTGGACGCGGTCGTCCTGCTGGACGGCACCGGGACCCCGGCCGGTTCGGAGTCGGGCTGTACGCACGGCGTCGCCTGGTACGCGCGCTCTCTCGGCTCCACCCTCCTCACGGCCATGACGCAGACCGCCAAGCCCCTGCCGGAGACCCTCGCCGAGGGCATCAAGGCCGTGGCGTCCCTGCACGACTTCACCTGTGACCTCGCGCACGCGGGCTCACCCTCGGCCACCGTGGTCATGCTCCGCCGTACGGGCGACGCCCTGGACTGGCTGGTCCTGGCCGACTCCGTCCTCGTCCTGGACACGGCTGACACGGCAGAGCCGACGGTTGTCTGCGACGATCGGGAAGCCCGAATCGGTGCGGCCTACCGGGCGGCCATGGACGCCCTGCACTCCGGCAGCGCCGAGCACGTCGCCGCCCACCGGGCGTACGTGGAGACCCTGCGCGGCCACCGCAACCGCGACGGCGGCTTCTGGGTCGCCTCCGTCGACCCCCTCGCCGCCGACCAGGCCCTCACCGGCACGATCCCCACCGACCGGGTCCGCGCGGCGGCGGTACTGAGCGACGGCGCCTCCCGCCTCGTCGACCGCTTCCACCTGGCCACCTGGCGGCAGGCACTCGACCTTCTCGACCAGGACGGCCCGGCCGAACTGATCCACCAGGTCCGCGAAGCCGAGCGCTCCGACCCGCACGGTGAACGCTGGCCCCGCGGCAAGGCCTTCGACGACGCCACCGCGGTCTACTGCCGCATCTGACCTACTCCGCCCACCACCATCGGCAGCCACAGGTAAGACGCGACGACCAGCAGGAACCGCCCGGGCGACGCCGGGACAAGCGTCCACCTGGCCCAAAGGGACGTCTTCATTGCGGGAAGCACGGGCCAAGTCTTTCGGGACGGGCGGGACCCGACGTGATTTCTCGCCGGACTTTCACGTCATTTGCGAGGTTTCTCTACATAAAGCCCTTCACCCCCGCGTCGCCGATTCAAGAAAGGGAGCCGCCATCTGTTTATCCCCCTAGACAGTTGGGGAGGCCTCGGCTATCTTCGCTTGCATAGCCCCCTAGACAGTTCGCAGGGCGGAACGGCCGCCACTGTCTAGGGGGATACACAGGAGGTAAGAGCCATGGCTCTCCAAGGACCCATCCCCGTCGGCTTCGAGCTGCTGTTCCCGCACGGCTGCTACGTCGTCGGCGAGATCGGCAAGGCCAGGGACTTCGACGCCAAGGGCGACGTCCAGGCCAGGGACAAGGTCACCGGGCTTCCCGTCTGGCAGGTGCCGGTGATGGACGCCGACCCCTCGCTCAAGGCCACGAACAAGACCGTCACCGTCAAGGTCCTGGCCGTCGACGAGCCGACCGCGCCGCCGCCGCTGCCGGGGCTGCCGATCGCCCCGGTGGAGTTCGACGGCATCGAGGTCAAGCCGTACGTGAACCAGTCCACCGGACGGCTGGCCTACTCGATCACCGCGCGGGCGATGCGCGCCCCCCGCTCCGGGGCCGGCAAGCCCGCCGCGAGCGTGAAGGACGCGGCCTGATGAGGCGGCGTACGGCTCGGCCGACGAGCGTGATCAGTCTCAACACCGGCGACGGGGCCACGGCCGAGAACATCGCCTACCCCGCGCGGACCCCGGTACTGGCCCTGGACTTCGGGGCCACGTCGGTGCTGGTGACCACCTCGGCCGCGGACCGGGTGACGGCGGCGGATGTGGAGTTCGCCCGCCTGCTCGCCCACGAGGCCGGCGCCTTCGCCCGGTCGGTGGAACGCCGGTTCCGCGGCCTGGCCGACAGCCGGGAGGTGGCGTGATGGCCCGCCCGCCGTACACCTACCTCCGGGCCTCGATCGACGGGGGAGTCACCCGCCTCGCCGTCTCCCTCTACACCGCCGACGTCGGGGTCCTGGCCGCGGTGACCTCCGACAGGCGGCCGTTCCTGGACCTGTCCACCTCCGAGGCGCAGATCTCGATCTCGACCACGGGGGGCGGGCCGGTCACCGCCCAGGACGTGGCCCTGGCCCGCGAGATCGTCACCGCCGCCACGCGTTACCTGGCCGACTGCGAGCACCTGCACGCCGAGCAGTCCCCACAGGCCGACCGCGCCACGGCCTGACACGTAAGCGGGGCCGCTGGAAGCGGCTACTTCCGGCGGCCCCTCGACCTCTCGACGGCAATCAAGAGGAGTCCAGCTTATGCTCAGACGCCTTCCCGGCGACGAGGTTCGGGGCCTGGTGTCCACCACCCCGGACACGGCCGTGGTCTTCCGCCCGGCCGTGGTCCACACCCCGGCCATCGTCACCGTTCTCATCTCCCTCGGCCGCCTCGTCGCGGGCCTGATCCGCACCGTCCTCGCCCACCCGATCGCGACGGTCGTCGTCGCCGTTCCGGGGGTGACCTGGACCCGGTACGGGTGGCTCGCCACGGTAATCGTCGTCACCGTGCCCGGCTCGGTCCTCGCGGGCTGGGCCGTGGCCGACCGTCCCCTGTTCGATCGCTGGGTGGGCCTGCGGCTGCTGGCCTTCTGGCGCCTGATCTGGATCTACCGGCGGCACTGGCACCCGGTGATGACCATCTCCGGCCTCGCCCGCCACGTCCACGACCGCGACTACCTGCCCCGCCTGGTACGCGTCACCTGCACCTCATGGGCCGACCTGATCACAGTGCGCATGCTCACCGGGCAGTCGGTCAAAGACTGGGCCGACCGCATCGAGCACCTGGCCCACGGATTCGGCGCCACCTCCTGCCGGGTGACCGTCGCGCGGGCGGGGCTGCTGACACTGACCTTCCCCCGACGAGACCCACTGGCCGTCCCACTGCCCGCCGTCCCGATCCCGGACGAGGTCTCGGTGGGCCCGGTCGAGATCGGCCGGTGCGAGGACGGCACCCCGTGGCGGCTCAAGGTCCACGGCACCCACGTGCTGATCGCGGGCGCCACCGGGGCGGGCAAGGGCTCCGTCATCTGGTCCACCGTTCGGGGCCTGCTGCCCGCCGTGCGCGCGGGCCTGGTCCAGATCTGGGCGCTGGACCCCAAGCTCATGGAACTGTCCTTCGGCCGGGCTCTGTTCGGCGGCCGGTACGCGGCCGATCCCGAGCGGTGCGCCGAGCTGCTGGAGGCGGCGGTCAAGACCATGCAGGAACGGGCCGGCCGCTTCTCCGGAGTCCGGCGCGACCACGTCCCGACCGTGGAAGACCCGTTCATCCTCGTCGTGGTCGACGAGGTGGCGTTCCTGACCGCCTACCAGGCCGACAAGGGCCTCAAGCTCCGCATCACGGCCGCGCTGGCGACGCTGACCACGCAGGGCCGCGCGGTCGGGGTCGGCGTACTGGCCGCGTTGCAGGACCCGCGCAAGGACGTGCTGAGCATCCGCAACCTGTTCCCCGACAAGATCGCGCTCCGCCTGGACGAGTCCGAACAGGTCGACATGGTCCTCGGCGGCGGCGCCCGCGACCGGGGCGCACTGGCCGACCGGATCTCTCCGCGCCCCGACCTCGGCGCGGGCGTGGCGTACGTGCGACTGGAGACCTCACCCGATCCGGTACGGGTCCGCGCGGCCTACGTCTCCGACACCGACATCCGCGACATGGCCGCCACCTTCACCACTGACGCGCTCGACCGAGAGGAGGCCAGGTGACCGAGACCGCTGTCCACCCGTCCATCCCCTCGACCCCGGCCCCACCGGACGGCGCCGACCGCACCCTGCCCCGCCTGGTCCGCGAGACCCTGCCCCTGGCCCTGGACGTCGCCGTGGAGGTCGCCAAGCTCAACGGCGTCTGCATCCGCCCCATCGAGATGCGCCGCCTCGACACCTGCACCGGGCAGAGCGAGACGTTCAACATCCCGTGCAGCACCACCCAGGAGGCCAAGTGCCCACCGTGCGCCAAGCGCAACCAGCAGCTGCGCCGCGCACAGTGCCGCGAAGGCTGGCACCTCGACCACGAGCCCGTCGCCGAACCCCACCCCTCCACCGAGGACCAGCGGTGGCTGATCGAGTTCCGGGCCGACGTGCAGGCCAAGCGCGATGCGGCCGAGCAGGCCGGGGAGGACACCACCGACTGGGACGCGGCCATCGAGGGCATCGACGCGGAGATCAACGCCGCCGGAATGCGCGGCAACGTCCTGGGCGGGCGCACGGCCCCCAAGCGCTCCCGGTCCACGAGGCGGCGTCAGGACGCCCCGGACCTGCCCCGGCGGGCCAAGCAGAACACCACCCTGGGCCGCACCTTCATCGCCCCGGACGGGCGGGTGTATCGGCCCTCGCTGTTCGTCACCCTCACCCTGCCCTCGTACGGCAAGATCCAGTCCGGGCGCGGCGTGCCGGTCGACCCGGCCACCTACGACTACACCCGAGCCGCCCGCGACGCGTTGCACTTCGCCAAGCTGGTGGACCGGTTCGTGCAGAACCTCCGCCGCGTGGCCGGGTACGACGTGCAGTACTTCGCCACCGTCGAACCGCAGAAGCGCCTGGCCCCGCACCTGCACATGGCCATCCGCGGCACCCTGCCCCGCGCGGAGATCAAGGCCATCGCCGCCGCCACCTACCACCAGGTGTGGTGGCCGTCGATCGACGAGGTGAAGTTCGACGACGAGTACCTGCCGGTGTGGTCCTCCCGGGCCGAGCGCGCCGAACCGTACCCGGACGGGCAGGCCGGCGACTACCTCGACCCGGCCACCGGGGAACTCCTGCCCACCTGGGATGAGGCGCTCGACCGGCTCGACGCCGACGACACGGCCGAGCCCCTGCACGTGGTCCGTTTCGGCCCCCAGGTCGACGTCCAAGGGCTCCTGGCCGGATCCCCGGACGCACACGCGCGCATCGGCTACCTGACCAAGTACCTCACCAAGAACCTCGGTGACACCCTCGACCCCGACGACCCGTCCACCGACGACCCGGCCCGCCGCGACCACGCCGCGCGGATGGTGGAGGCGCTACGCTACGAACCGTGCTCGCCGACGTGTGCCAACTGGCTGCGCTACGGCATCCAGCCCAAGGGCGCCAAGGCCGCGATGGTGCCGGGCCGGTGCAAGGGCAAGGCGCACAAGGCCGAACACCTCGGCTACCCGGGCCGCCGGGTCCTGGTGTCGCGCAAGTGGTCGAACAAGACGCTGCGGGAGCACAAAGCCGACCGGCGCGCCTGGGTGCTCGACATGCTCGGCCTCCCGGACGACACCCCCACCGACCCGCACCGCTACGTGTGGCGGCCGGTCTCGGCCAAGGACCCGACCCGTACCCCGCTGGCCAAACGCCTGCTGCGCGAGGTCGCCAACCGCCGGCGTACGAAGGCGCGTCTGGACGAACTCCGGGCCAGGGCAGAGGGACGAGATCTTTCGGCAGTCGAACTCCGGGAGGCGGCGTGAAGAAGGACGAACTGATGACCGTTCCCGAGATCCTCGACGAGCTCGGCGGGGTGTCCCGGCGCACCTTCTACCGCTGGCGGGAGATCGGCCACGCCCCGCAGGGGATCAAGCTCCCAAACGGCGAGATCCGCGTCTGGCGCAGCGAGTTCACCGCCTGGCTGGAGACCCTGCGGGAGGCGGCGTGAACACCTCCTACGACGTCAAGGTCTGGGACATCCGGCGGAACCAGTCCAGCAAGACGCCGTCCTACGAGTTGCGGTGGGCCGTGGGACGTCGCCGCAAGTCGCGGACCTTTCGCACGAAGGCGCTGGCTGAGAACTTCCAGTCCGACCTTCGGCAGGCGGCCAAGCGGGGAGAGGCGTTCGACGAGGAAAGCGGGCTCCCGCTCTCGATGCTGGCCGTGAAATCCGCGACGACCTGGTTCGGCTTCGCCCTGGCGTACGTGGACATGAAGTGGCCTCACGCGGCAGCCAAGACACGTGACAGTCTCACCGATGCCCTGGCCACCATCACCCCGGCCCTCGTCGACCAGGACGCCCCCGGCAAGCCGGACGCGTTGCTCCTGCGGGAGGCGCTTCGGCAGTTCGCGCTTCCCCCGGCCGCTCGGCTCCTCCCTCGACCGCAGGAGATCCGTACGGCCCTGGCCTGGCTCGAACGGCACTCGCTCCACATCGCCGACCTGGCCAAGGTCCGGAACGTGCGACTCGGCCTGGACGCGTTGACACTCCGGCTCGACGGCGGGGCCGCTGCCGCCACCACGATCGCCCGGAAACGGTCGGTCTTCTACAACGCCCTCCAGTACGCCGTGGACCTGGAGGAACTGCCCACCAACCCGATCGACAAGGTCAAGGCATGGAAGCCGCCGAAGGTCCGGGAGGTCGTGGACCGCCGGGTGGTGGTCAATCCGGTTCAGGCGCGGGAACTGCTCACGGCGGTGACCTACGTGGGTCGTCTCAACCGTGGCCGGCACCTGCGGGGCTTCTTCGCCTGTCTGTACTTCGGCGGTCTCCGCCCGGCCGAGGCGCTCGGGCTTCGTAAGCAGGACTGCCATCTTCCGGCAACCGGCTGGGGCCGCCTGGTCCTGGCCAAGTCCAGGCCGCAGGCCAACAAGAAGTGGACCGACAGCGGGGAGGCCCATGACGATCGGGGCCTGAAACACCGGGCCGAGGACGAGGGCCGTCCGGTGCCCATCCCGCCGGAGCTGGTGGCCATCCTCCGCGAGCACATCGCCGAGTTCGGGGTTCACAAGGACGGCCGACTGTTCCGGACCTCACGCGGAGGAGTGATCTCCATCGGGACCTACTGCGAGGCGTGGAAGGCGGCACGGGCCTTCGCCCTCACACCCGAACAGCAGGCGTCCCCGCTGGCCGCCCGACCGTACGACCTGCGGCACGCGGCGGTGTCCCTGTGGCTCAACGCCGGGGTGGCGGCTCCCGACGTGGCCGAGCGGGCGGGACACGGGGTCAACGTGCTGCTCAAGGTCTACGCCAAGTGCATCGACGGCGGCACGGAGGTCGCCAACCGGCGGATCGAGGATGCGCTCGCGGCGTGAGTGCATGAGCTGTGACGAGAGGGTCCCAACCGCCCCGGGGCCCTCTCTTTTCCGTGCTGCGCTGCGGAAACGCCCTGAGTTTCATCCCACAGATATCCCACGACCAGCGACATGGGGCCGCTCACGGCGGCATACGGCTGCGTGCCCCGGGAACGACCAACGGCGCCCGATCCAGAGAAAACCCCTGGCCAGACGCCGTTTCTCATGCTCGGCGGAGAGCGTGGGATTCGAACCCACGAGGACTGTCACCAGCCCTAGCGGTTTTCAAGACCGCCGCCATCGTCCACTAGGCGAGCTCTCCTGGGACGCGTTCGGAGAACGCGTCAGATTGCACCCTAGTCTCTCATTGCCCAGGGCGTGCCCGGGACCCCGCAGGCGCCTCCCTCCGGGTGAGAAGAGGCGCCTGCGGGGCCATGGGTCAGGGTTGGGGACCGGCGAAACCGTCGCCCACGGAGGCGGCCAGGCGAAGGTAGGAGTCGCGGGTGGCGGGCTGGAGCCTTTCCAGGTCGATCTCGGCCCCCTCTTCGAGGTGGGGGTCGTAGGGAACGCGGACGACGGCACGGCAGCGGGCCGCGAAGTGGGCTTCCAGACGGTCGAGGTCGACCGTCGACTTCGACCGCGGACGGACGCTGCACAGCACGACGGTGGCGGCACGGACGAGGTCCTCGTAGTGGTGGGCCTCCAACCAGTCGAGGGTCGCCGAGGCCGCGCGGGCGCCGTCCACGGACGGGGAACTGACCAGGACGAGCTGGTCGGCCAGTCCCAGCACTCCGGACATGGCCGAGTGGAGCAGGCCGGTGCCGCAGTCGGTGATGCAGATCGAGTAGAAGTTCTCGAGGACCTGCGAGACCGCCTGATAGTCGGAGGCGCCGAACGCCTCGGAGACCGAGGGGTCGCGGTCGGAGGCGAGGATCTCCAGGCGGGACGGGGCCTGCGAGGTGAAGGCCCGGATGTCGACGTAGCGCTTGATCTGCTGGCGCTCGTTGAGCAGGTCGCGGACGGTCGCGGAGGTTTCGAGTTCGACCTTGTCCGACAGGGTGCCCCGGTCGGGGTTGGCGTCGACCGCGATGACGCGGTCACCGCGGACCTGAGCCAGAGTGGCGCCCAGGCCGACCGTGGTGGTGGTCTTGCCCACGCCTCCCTTCAGGCTGAGCACGGCGACGCGGTGGTGGCCGGTGGCCACCGGGGTGCGGGCGCGGGCGATCAGCTCGCGACGACGGCGGACCTCGGGCGACTCGCCCGGCTTGATCAGGCCGGCCGACGCCTTGTACACCAGCTTGCGCCAGCCTCCGGCGGGCGCGTTGCGACGGCCCCGAAGCAGCGAATCGGGGTCCAGGCTGTCGGCCGACGGCCGGGGGGCGTCCGGGTTCTGCTGCCGGGACGGGGTGGTGAAGGCGGGCGGCGGGGGTGTCTGGCGGCGGCGCGCCTGGTACGGCTCCCGTGCCGGTTCGGCGGCGTCCCGGGTGGGCGCGAAGGCGTTCTCCCGCTCCGGGGACGAGACCGGGTCGCGCTCGGCGGGGGCCGAGGCGTCCCGGCCTGTCGCGGAGGCGTTCAGGTCGGGCGCGGAGGTGTCCCGGCCAGGGGCGAAGGCCGTGTCGTGGTCACGGGTGAAGGCCGGGAACCCGGACGGGGCGGCGGAGGATTCCGGGGAGCCGAGGAAGGCGGAGCCGGAAGCGGGGGCGGTTCGTTCCGCCGTGGACGGCTCCGGCCGGGCGGCGCCGAAGGAGTCGGAAGCGGTGCGGAACGGCTCGAACGCCTCGGCGGGCGGGGTCCTGAACGGCTCGGGTGCTTCCCGCCGGAACGTCTCGTGCTCGGGTTCCGGCGTGGGAGCGGGGGCGGGAGAGGCGGCGGGAACGGCCGGTTCGAGGCGCCCGTCCTCCTGCCGGGAGGGTTCCTGCCGCGCGGGCTCCTGCGAGGACGGTTCCCGCCGGAAGGACTCCTGCGCCGTGAACGGAGAGGCAGGCTCGAAGGTGGGATCGAAGGCGGACCGGTCGCGGCCGGGGTCCGTACCACTGAGGCCGGGGTCGGTGGCGCCGAAAGCCGGTTCGGTGCCGCGGAAGCCCCGATCCGTACCGCCGAAGCCGGTGCCGCCGGGCGCGAACCGGTCGGGTTCGGTGCCTGCGGGAGAGGAAGCGGCGGAGGAAGAGGCCGGAGAGCCCGCCGCAGCCGGCGGGTCGGCGGGGAGGTCTTTACCGCCGGCGGGACGTGTACGGTCCTGATCGCCCCCGCCGAAGGCGAAGCGCTCGGTGTCACCGCCGAAGGCGAAACGCTCGGTGTCACCGCCGAAGGTGTCACGCTCGGTGCCGGCGCCGCCGAAGGCGAAGCGCTCGCTCCCCTGAGCCGCGGGCCTGGCCGGTTCGAAGCCGGAGTCCCGGGCGGAACCGGAGTCCTGAGTGGAACCGGAGTCCTGGACGGGGCCGGAGGGCTCGGCAGAACGCCGGGGCTGCTCGAACAGCCCCCTGGACGGCGTTTCATCGGGCTCGGTGAACGACGTGCGGATCCGGGGCTCGGTGAAGTCACCCGGGCCGTAGTCGCCGGCGTCGCCCGGTTCCTCACGGGGCAGGGGCTTCAGCGGCGCGAGGAAACCGTCGTTGTCATCCGTGGCAGAGGTCGGGGCGGGCACGGTGAAGGAACCGGCCGTGTCGGACGCCTCCAGCCACTCGGCCGCGTCGGCTTCCTCCACCGGCAGGTCGGTCGCGGGCGCGCCCGGTCCGCCGGGCAGGTGAGCGGAGTCCACGGCGGCGCGGAACAGCGGTGAGGACGTCGCGTCGGGCTCGGACGGCACCAGGCTCCACGGATCCCTGGGGTACGGCGAGATGACCGTGTCCTCCACCGTGGCGGCCGGGACCACCAGCGCGGGCTCCTCCTCCTGTTCCTTGATGGCGTCGAGCCAGGCGAGCTGTTCCTCGAGAGATTCCTCACGATCGTGTCTTGCCACCGTGTTCCCCCTCGGGATGGGCATAAAAGGGCAGCAAACACATAGCAGGTTAACGCCGTGTGTTCATGTCAACGCGTGCATCCACCAAGTTGGCGCCCAGCGGATACCTTTGATCACATGCACGCCATCGTGATCGATAAACCAGGTGGACCGGAAGCACTCCAGTGGCGGGAGGTTCCCGATCCCGAGCTCGGGCGGGGAGACGTCCTCATCGACGTGGCCGCGTCGGCGGTCAACAGGGCCGACGTATTCCAGCGGCTGGGGTTCTACGACCCGCCCCCCGGCGCCCCGCCGTACCCGGGTCTGGAGTGTTCGGGCGTCGTCAGCGAGGTGGGGCCGGACGTCGAGGGGTTCGCGCCGGGCGACCGGGTGTGCGCGCTGCTCAGCGGCGGCGGGTACGCGGAGAAGGTGGCCGTGCCCTGGCAGCAGGTCATGCGGGTGCCGGACGGTGTCGACCTCGTCGAGGCGGCGGGGCTGCCCGAGGTGGCGTGCACGGTCTGGTCCAACGTCTTCATGACAGCGCGCCTGCGGAAGGGGGAGACCCTCCTGGTGCACGGCGGCGCCAGCGGGATCGGCACACTAGCCGTGCAGCTGGCCAAGGCGTTCGGCTCACGCGTGGTGGTCACCGCCGGATCCCCAGAGAAGATCGCCCGCTGCCTGGAGCTGGGCGCCGACGAGGGGATCGACTACCGGCGGGAGGACTTCGCGGAGAAGGTCAAGGCCGATGTGATTCTCGACATCATGGGCGGAAAATACCTACCGGGAAACGTCAAGGCTCTGAAGACGGGCGGACGGCTGGTCGTGATCGGCATGCAGGGCGGTGCGAAGGGCGAACTGGACCTGGGCGCCCTCCTGACGAAGCGTGCCTCGGTGCACGGCACCACCCTGCGTGCGCGGCCCGTGGACGAGAAGGGGGTGATCGTGCGGGGGGTCGTGGACAACGTCTGGCCCCTGGTGGACGCGGGGGTGATCCGGCCCGTGGTGTACGCCCGGGTGCCCATGAGAGACGCCGCCGAAGCCCACCGGATCCTGGAGTCCGGAGACCACATCGGGAAAATCCTGCTAGTAAGTTGAGGCTATGAACGCTGAGGAGAGCACTCCGCACATCGTGGTCGTGGGTCCCCAGGGCTCTCAGCCCGACGAGAACGGCGAGGGACGGTCGGTCACCGAGCTGGTCGAGCAGCCGGCCAAGGTGATGCGCATCGGCAGCATGATCCGGCAGCTCCTCGAAGAGGTCAGGGCGGCTCCGCTGGACGAGGCCAGCCGCAAGCGCCTCAAGGACATCCACCAGAGCTCCATCAAGGAACTCGAGGACGGCTTGGCGCCGGAGCTGGTGGAGGAGCTGGAGCGCCTGTCGCTGCCGTTCGCGGACGACAACGGCAACCCGCCGAGTGAGGCGGAGCTGCGGGTCGCCCACGCCCAGTTGGTCGGCTGGCTGGAGGGGTTGTTCCACGGTATCCAGACCACGCTCTTCGCCCAGCAGATGGCGGCCCGCGCCCAGCTTGAGAACATGCGCAGGGCGCTGCCGGGCGGGATATCCGTCCAGCAGCAGCCGTCCGAGGGCCACCAGAGCGGCCCTTACTTGTAAGCGTCACAGGGCTTTTCACGCTGCTGGAGGGATTTTTCCTCTGTCGGCCCCCGCGGAGAGGCCCCGCTCACGCGGAGACCTCTCCCGCCGGGGACTCCTCCCCGTGCGCGAAGACCCCGCGCACGAAGGCCACCCGGGACCTTTCTCCGTCTGTGGAGACCGCCCGGGAACACTCATCATGCGTGGCGGCCTCGCGACCCGGGTCCGCGGGCACGCCCATGCCCGCCGGAGCCCTCAGGTCCTGTAGAGCTTCTCGATGACCCTGGCGACCCCGTCGTCGTTGTTGGTCGCGGTCACGTGGTCGACCGCGGCCAGCACCTCGGCGTGGGCGTTGGCGACGGCGTACGAGGCACCGGCCCAGTGCAGCATCGGCAGGTCGTTCGGCATGTCGCCGAAGGCGACCACGTCGGCGGAGTCGACCCCCAGCGTCCCGGCCAGTTCGGCCAGGGCCGAGGCCTTCGTCACACCGTGGGCGCTCATCTCGATCAGCGCCCGGCCGCTGGAGTGAGTGGGGGTGACCAGATCGCCCACCAGCCCGCAGACCGCCGCCTGGAGGATGTCCGGGTCCATCCGGGGGTGCAGCGCGAGCAGTTTCGCGCAGGGCCGAGAGGTGAGCGTGGCCGTCCCCACGCGGAGCCCGGCGACCGCCTTGCTGTCCCACCCACCGAGACGGAAGTCCGATTCGTGGGCAAATCCGCCCTCGTATTCCACGGAGAAGGCGAGCTCTGGCACCTTTTCACGGAGCCGTCTCACGACCTCTTCAAGCACGTCTGGGGGGATGAGGTGGGATTTGACGATCCGTTCGGTGTGCAGGTCGTAGACGAGGGCGCCGTTGGCACATATGGCCAGCCCACGATGGCGGACCGCTCCCGCGACCGTGTGCATCCAGCGGGGCGGCCTGCCGGTCACGAAGACCAGCGTGGCTCCGGCGTTCTCCACAAGCGAAAAAGCGGCCGCGGTTCGGGGGGAGACGGTGCCGTCCGAGCGCAGAGCAGTGCCGTCGAGGTCGGTGGCGACCAGTCTGGGGCTTCGCATAACACGTCCCAGTCTGCACCGTGATGCCCGGGGCGGCGGCGCTGGGGATCGTCTTCGGAGAATCTTCCTGATGGCGGGAACACCCACGCGCCAGATAGTGTTAGATGTGATGGCGTTGTATTAGCTGAATCCCGTTGTGAAAACCCAGTTTGACTGAGCCACCCCGGGGCCCGCTGTACGACACATGGGGTTCATGAGGTGTGAATCCCGAAGTTTCAAATCCTGAGGAGAGCTTTAATGGCTCAGGGAACCGTCAAGTGGTTCAACGCTGAAAAGGGCTTCGGCTTCATCGCACCGGACGGCGGTGCACCGGACGTGTTCGTGCACTTCTCCGAGATCCAGGGCTCCGGCTACCGGAGCCTTGAGGACGGGCAGCGGGTCGAGTTCGAGATCACGCAGGGCCAGAAGGGCCCGCAGGCCTCACAGGTCCGCGCCGTCTGACGCATAGACCTCTGGTTGGGCAGAAGGCGGGGTTCGCTTTACGCGAACTCCGCCTTTCGCGTTCCCGGGCCTCGCGTTCCCGGGCCTCGCGTTCCCGGGGCCTCGTGTTCCCGGGGCCTCGTGTTCCCGGGGCCTCGTGTTCCCGGGGCCTCGTGTTCCCGGCCGCCACAACTCCCGAGGACCCGCGTGCCCGATCCCCTTCAACCCGTGTGCTCCGGTCCCCGCCGGCCGCGACAGTCGCCCGGCGAGGGCGACGGCCTGACGGGCGCTCGGGCGGTGGGCGGCCGCGCAGGCGGCCAGTGCCTCCTCCTCGCCCCTGAGAGCGACGCTGAGAGCCTCGGCCGGGGCGATGGCGCCCGGGGGGTGCCCCGGAAGGCCGGTGTTCGTTCCTTGGCCCCTGCGGGGCTGTGAACGTGCGCGACCGGCAGGACACAACCCGGTCACGAAAGCCGCCGCACCCGAACCCGGCCGCGTCACGGTGGGTCTACTCGCTTATGGAGCATTCGCGCGTTCCTGCCCTCGCCTGGCTCGGACATCCGGCCACCGTGGTGGCCACCTTCGTGCTGTTGGTCAACGACCATCTCCTCAAGGCTCTCCAGCCCGGCCCCGTCACCGGCAAGCTGAGCGACATCGCGGGGCTGCTGGTCGCTCCGCCCCTGCTCGCCCTCGCACTGTCCCTCGCCTTCGCGTTCTCCCCCGCCCTCGTCCGGCTCGCCGCCCCCGCCGCGACCGTCGCCACGGGAATCGGCTTCGCCCTCGTCAAGACCACGGAGGCGGGCGCCGGGCTCGCCTCCCAGGCGTGGACCCTGGTCGCGGGCCCCTCCCGGGTCCTGGCCGACCCGACCGACCTGGTGGCCCTGCCCGCGCTGGGCGCCGCGTGGCTGGTCTGGCGCCGCAGCCGGGCCGATCACGCCGTGCGGCGGGCCCGCGTGCTGATCATCGTCCCGGTCGCCCTGATCTCGGTGACCGCCACCTCCCAGGCACCGGCTCCCCCCGCGGCCGTCGCGGTCACGGCCGACGACGACGCGATCACCGTCTTCAGCACCAGCGGCTTCTCCCGGGGAGCGGCGTTCTCGCGTGACGGCGGCCGGACGTGGAGCCCCGCACCGGCGCCCGCCGCCCTGCCCTCTCCCGCCACCCGCGCCTGCCTGCCGGACGACCCGCGGCACTGTTACCGCGTCGTCCCGCCGCGTCTGGCCGTGGACGAGTCCTTGGACGGCGGGGCGAACTGGAAGACGGTGTGGACGGTCTCCGAGGGGCGTGCGGACGCGCTACGGCGGAACACGGAGGACCACTCCGCGAGGGCGTGGCAGGGTTCCGCGGCCGTCGCGGTGCAGCGCAGGCCGGACGGCCACGTGGTGGTGGTGGCCAACGGCAACGACGGCATCGCCGTGCGCGACACGCGGGGAACCTGGCAGCGGCTCGGCTTTCCTCCCTCCGGCGAGGGCTTCTCCGCGGACGCGGCGGTCCCGCTCCGCTCGCCGGACGTCAGCCTGGTGCCGGAGTACCGCAACGGCTTCTTCGCCGGTCTGCTCGGCTTCATGGCGGGCATGGCCGTGGCGCGCCGTCACGAACCGCGGACAAGCCGCCTGGCCGTGTCCGCGTACATCCTCGCCCCGGCGGGGTTCGTGCTCAGCCTGCCGTCCGACAGCGTCCTCGGCACCCTGATGCTCGTGGCCGGTGTCGCCTGCGCCCTCATCGCGGCGGCCCTCACGACGGCGGCCGCGATCAAGGCGCGCGTGCCCGGCCGGGCCTGGGCCGCGCTGCTCGCCATCGCCGTCTGCACACCTCTCGTGATCGGCGCGGTGTTCACCAGCTGGGTCTCGGGCACTCCCGACGACTACGCGACGGCGGGGCTGCTCGCCTGGCTCGCCGGCGGCACCGGGGTCGGGGCGTCCGTCCTGGTGGGCTGGACGGCCACGAGGAACGCGGCGGGACGTCCGGCGGCGTGAGCGCGGTGCGGGCCCGATACGGGCCCGCACCGCGCACGGTCACCCGGTTACTTGACGGGTTCGAGCACGTCGAGACCCACGTAGGGGCGCAGGGCCTTGGGGACGACGACGGAACCGTCGGCCTGCTGGTGGTTCTCCAGGATGGCGACGATCCAGCGGGTGGTGGCCAGCGTGCCGTTCAGGGTGGCCACGTGCTGCGGCTTGCCGTCCTTGTCGCGGTAGCGCACGGCGAGGCGACGGGCCTGGAAGTCGGTGCAGTTGGAGGTCGAGGTGAGTTCGCGGTAGCGGCCCTGGCTGGGCACCCACGCCTCGCAGTCGTACTTGCGCGCGGCCGAGGTGCCCAGGTCTCCGGCCGCGGTGTCGATCACCCGGTACGGCAGCTCGACCTTGGCCAGCATCTCCTTCTCCCACTCCAGCAGGCGCTGGTGCTCGGCCTGCGCCTCCTCGGGGCGGGTGTAGGAGAACATCTCGACCTTGTCGAACTGGTGGACCCGGATGATGCCCCGGGTGTCCTTGCCGTACGAGCCCGCCTCGCGGCGGAAGCACGAGGACCAGCCGGCGTAGCGGTAGGGCAGCGCGGCACCGTCGAGGATCTCGTCGGCGTGGTAGGCCGCCATGGGCACCTCGCTCGTCCCGACCAGGAACAGGTCCTCCTCGGGCAGGTGGTAGACCTCGCTGGCGTGGGCGCCGAGGAAACCGGTGCCCTTCATGGACTCGGGCTTGACCAGCACCGGGGGGATCATCGGGATGAACCCGGCCTCGATCGCCTGCTGCATGGCCATGTTGAGCAGGCCGAGCTGGAGCCTGGCGCCGACACCCTTGAGGAAGAAGAACCGCGAGCCCGAGACCTTCGCGCCGCGCTCCATGTCGATCGCGCCGAGCAGCTCGCCGAGCTCCAGGTGGTCCCTGGGCTCGAAGTCGAAGGACGGCTTCTCACCGACCTCCTCCAGCACGACGTAGTCGTCCTCGCCGCCGGGCGGCGCACCCTCCTCGACCAGGTTGGGCACCGTGTAGATCAGCTCGTCGAGCTCGGCGGCCAGCTTCTCCGCCTCCGCCTCGGCCGCCTTGACCTGCGTCGAGAGATCCTTCGCCCGTTCCAGCAGGGCGGTCTTCTCGTCCCCTGAGGCACGGGAGACCGACTTGCCGACGGTCTTCTGCTCGGCGCGGAGCGTCTCGAAGCGGCTCAGCGCGCCGCGCCGCCGCCCGTCGAGGTCGAGCAGCGTTTCGACGACGGAGTCGTCCTCACCGCGGGCACGCTGCGACGCCCGTAGCCGGTCGGGATCCTCACGAAGGGTACGCAGGTCAATCACACCACAAGGCTACCGATGCGGGGCTCGGGCCCGCGCCCGGATCAACCGGCTCGCCGGTCGGATGGTCAGACCTGACCGTCGCGGATCCTGGCGAGCCAGCCGGCGGCCTCGGCGAAGTCGAGGTCGGCCGTACCGCGCTTGACCTGCGGGGCGAGACCGTCGGCGCGCGGGTAGCTGCCGAGGAAGCGCACGTCGGCGCAGATGCGGTGGAGGCCGGAGATCGCCTCGCCGACGCGGGCCTCGGCGACGTGGCCCTCGAAGTCGAAGTGGAAGAAGTAGCGGCCGATGCCGTCACCGGTGGGCCGCGACTCGATCCGGGTCAGGTTGACGCCACGGACGGAGAACTCGGTGAGCATCTCCAGCAGCGCGCCGGGGTGGTCGTCGGTGAGGAAGACGACGAGGGAGGTGCGGTCGGCTCCGGTCGGCTCGGGCAGCGGGCCGGGCGGGGAGACCTGGACGAACCGGGTGACGGTGTCGGCGCGGTCACCGATTCCGGCCGCGAGCTCGACCAGCCCGTAGTGCTCGCCGGCGATGCGCGCGGCGATGGCCGCGTCGTACGGCGAGCCGGGGAACGCGACCTCCTGGGCGGCCGCGGCGGTCGACGGCGCGGCGACCACGACGGCGTCGGGCAGCTCGCGGGCGATGAAGTTACGGCACTGGGTGATGGCCGCCGGATGGGTGAAGACCCGCTTGATGTGACCGATCTCGGTGCCGGGACGCGCCAGGAGGGAGAACTCGACGGGCAGCAGCAGCTCGGCGGTGATCAGCAACGGCTCGCCCCAGGCGAGTTCGTCGAGGGTGGTGGTGATGGCGCCTTCGAGCGAGTTCTCCAGCGGCACGACCGCTCCGTCGGCGTCGCCGCACCGGACGGATTCGAGGGCCGCGGTGACGTTCGGGCTGGGCAGGCGCTCGGCGTGCGGCACGAGGATGCGCAGGGCCTCTTCGGTGAAGGTGCCCTCCGGTCCCAGGTAGGCGAGTTTGGGCATGACCACAGGCTATCCGGGCTCCGTCCGAAAGTGTGGGGAGAACTCCACATTGCCCCAGCTCACCTCGGCGTCACCGGTTCACTGTGGACCTTCATGTTCACTGTGGACCTTCACGATGGACCGCAGCCGGTCCGCCATCGGCTTCGCGGCAGGCTCACGACCACTCCACGACCGGCTCCGCGGCAGACTCCAGGCAGGTCCGCAACCGCTGCACGACCGGCTTCACGACCGGCGGGGACGCGGTTCCACGTCGGGGCCGAGCCCGAGCCGGGCGGCGCGCACCGCGTGCTCCTCCTCGGGCGAGAGCGGCTGGTGGCTCCTGCCCCCGCGGAGGGGGCGGGCGTACGTCCTGGTCTCGGAGCGGCCGTTGATCGAGGTCAGCACGATCCCGTCGCCGAGCCCGTTCAGCAGCGCGACGGAGAAGGACAGCCGCCCGGCCGACTCCTCGAGGGCGTCGTAGCGGAACACCGCGACGTCCCTGATCGCCCGAGGGTCTCCGGCACCGCCGGCGACCCGCCGGGACATCCGCCGGCACTCGCGCACCGCGGCGCGCGCCTGCCGCAGCGCCGCGAGACCGAGGACGACCCCCGTGCCCCCGGCGATGCTCCCCACCACCATCCACAAGGTAATCGGCACGACACCCAGGGTAATCGCCACATCAAGGGAGCGTCTGGAAAAACCTCCTGCGCCTGGGCAGCCAGACCCCGAGCAGCCAGACCAGGGCCAGCGCGCCCAGCCCGAACCCGTTCTGCACGATCTTGCCGAGCACCGGGCTGACCACCGGGATCTCGGCCGCCTTGATCGTCACTCCCCACCACGGGATCGGCAGCACGTAGTAGAGCCAGACCCCGGCGGCCACCCGGAGCCTGACCGGGTCGCGCCCGTCACCGGCCAGTGCCCCGACGACCACGACCACCCAGGCCAGGTGGTGGATCCAGGCCACCGGCGACAACAGCACGGCCATCAGCCCGGTCAGGGCCGCGCCGGCGAGCGGGTGCCCGTCGAGCAGGGCCCTGCGGGCGTACCGGAAGCCGAACCAGGCGACCGCGGCGACCGCCGCCAGCCAGAGCAGGCTCGTCAGCCAGTCGGGCCAGTAGAGCCGGATGAGCATGCCCCGCATCGACTGGTTCGTGGTCGCGGCGTTGGCCCCGACCCGTTCGGGGTCGAGCAGCGCGCGGAACCAGAAGTCGGCGGCGTCGGCCGGGATCACCAGGAACGGCAGCAGGGTCAGCAGCGCCGCGGTGAAGGCCGCCATGAAGAAGGCCCTGCGCTGCTCCGGCCTGCCGCCGGGACCGAAACCGGTGAGCAGGAGGTAGATCAGGAAGACGCCGGGGGTGAGCTTGACCGCGGTGGCCAGGCCGATCAGCATGCCGCGCGGCCACGCCGGGCGCCGGACCGCGCAGTCGGCCAGGCAGAGGGCGACCAGCAGGATGTCCACCTGACCGAAACGGACCTGGTCCCTGATCGGCATCAGGTAGGTGCACGCGATCATCAGGACGGCGAACGCCAGCGGCGGCCACGGGCCTCCCAGCCGCTCCAGGGCGGGGCGGAAGGACAGGCGGACGGTGGCGGCGAGCGTCACGAAGATCAGGGCCGTCCACACCCACTGGGCCACCGGCCATGACATCACCGCCAGCGGGGTGGCCAGCAGCGCTGCGATCGGCGGGTAGGTGAACGGCAGCAGCTGGGGGGCGGGCGTGACGAAGTCGTAGACCGGCCGGCCCGCGAGGACCGCCTGACCGCCGGTACGGTACACATCCAGGTCGACCAGGCGCTGGTCGTCGACGTTGCCGAGCCAGTGGAGCACCAGCGGGGCCACCGCCGCCGCGATGAGCAGCAGCGCGGGCAGCCACATCCACGGGCGCCGCCCGGTTGTCGTCACCTCGCCAGTCGTCACGACCAGGCAGGTTACCGTGGGGCCGGGAGACACGGCCGCCGACGGGCACGGACATGGGGGAACCGGATGGCTTCGACGCACCGCGGTCGCGGACCCGCGCACCGACCCGACGGGCGCCCACCCGGTCCGGTGGGGCGGGGCGGGGCGGTGACGCGTGTCCGGCACCCGCGGACCCCCCGGGATCCGCGGGCCGCTCGGGATCCGCGGGCCGCTCGGGATCCGCGGGCCGCTCGGGATCCGCGGGCCGCTC
>NZ_BAAAVI010000024.1:106622-119298 GCF_039534445.1 Streptosporangium fragile
CCGGGGGTCCGCGGGCCGCTCGGCGCTCGCAGATCGCCCGGCCCCCGCGGACCGCCTGGATCGCGCTGGTGACGGTGCTGGCGCTGCTGACGGCCTCTTTCGGGTTCGGGGGTCCGCTCGGCTCCGGTACGGCCGCCGCCGCGGCTCGCGCGCTCCCCGGCGACGTCACGGGCCCGGCGACCGACGCGACCGCCACGGCGGCCCGGAGGTCTCCCGGCGGGGTCGTGACGGCGGGGACCACCGGTGCGGCCGCCGCGGCTCGGGCCATCCCCGGCGGGGTCGTGGTCGTCGGGGTGCCGGGGCTGGAGTGGAGCGACCTGGACCCGGCGCGGACACCGAACCTGTGGCGGCTCGTGGAGGAGGGCGGGACCGCCTCCATGTCCACCCGGGCGGTGCCGCCGCCGGAGCGGAGCATCACCTGCCCGGTGGCGGGCTGGCTGACGGTCTCGGCGGGCCAGCGGGCGGGAGCGCCGGGGGCCGGCTGCGCGGCGCCGCGGGCGCCGGAGCCGGAGTCCGGCGGCGGGGCGAGGGTGCCGGACTGGGCGGAGCTGACGGCTTTCAACGCCACCACCGCCTACCGGCCGGTCCTCGGGCAGCTCGGGCAGCTCGCGGCCGACACGGGCGTCCCGGTGGCCGCGATCGGGCCGGGCGCCGCGCTCGCCGCTGCCGACAAGTCCGGAAAAATCGCTAAATATGCAGCGAGCGTCGCGGAACTCGGCGACCCGGCCCCGTACCGGCTGATCGTGCTGGAGGCCGGTGACCTCACCCACGCCTGGACCGGCTCGGGCCCCGCCGCCGACGGCGCTCCGCCCGCGATGACGGCCGAGGCCAGGCGCGACGCCGTCGCGGGAGCCGACCGCACCGTGGGCACGCTCCTCGACCGCCTGCCGTCGCGGCCCGGGGGCACGACGATCCTGGTCGCGGGACTGGCCGACACCTCCGCGGCGCCGCACCTGCACGTGGCGATCGCCCACGGGCCGTCGTCCGGCGGCGGGGCGTACCCGCGCGGCTACCTCACCGCCACCTCCACCCGCCAGGACGGCCTGGTCACCAACACCGACCTGACCGCCACCGTGATCGGCCTGCTGGGTCTGACCGCGCCCAACGGCGTCGTGGGCCGCGCCTGGCAGGGCGGCGGGCCGGCCGCCGAGCCGGCCGGGGCGCGGGTGGCCACGCTGGCCGACGACGATCTCGCCAGCCAGGTGCTGGGCAAGGTGCGGGGGCCGTTCTTCGCGGTGTTCGTGGCGGTGCAGATCCTGTTCTACCTGCTGGCCGCCGTCGCGATCCGGCGCGGCTGGGGCGGCTCACGGGCCCTGACCGCCACCCAGGTGGTCGCGGTGGTCAGCGGCGCCATCGCCGTCTCGACGTTCCTCGCGCAGCTCGTGCCGTGGTGGAGTCTGCCGGCCCCGATGGCCGGAGTGATCGTGACGATCCTCGGCATCGCCTGCGTGATCGCCGCGCTGGCCTTCGCCGGGCCCTGGCGGGCGCACCCGCTGGGCCCCCTCACCGTGGTCGCCGGAATCACCTCGGTGGCGCTGCTGGCCGACGTGATGACCGGGTCCGCGCTCCAGGTGAACGCGGTCACCGGCTACGAGCCCATCACCGGGGGGCGTTTCTACGGTTTCAGCAACATCGCCTTCGCGGTCTGTTCGGCCGGCACGATCCTCGCGCTGGCCGGGATCGCCCAGTGGCTGCTCTCGCGGGGCCGGCGGGCGCTCGCACTCGCCGTGTGCGCGGTCTACGGCGGGTTCGCGGTGTTCGCCGACGGCTGGCCGGCCTGGGGCGCCGACTTCGGCGGGGTGCCGGCGTTCCTGGTGGGAGTGGCCGTGCTGCTGATCCTGCTGTCGGGCAGGCGGGTCTCGCCGGTCAAGCTGGGCCTGGTCGGCCTGGCGGGCGGCCTGCTGATCGGGGCCATCGCGGTGGCCGACTGGCTCAGGCCCGCCGACCGCCGCACCCACCTGGGCGCCTTCGTCCAGCAGGTGCTCGACGGGGAGGCCTGGACCGTGATCGGCCGCAAGTTCGGGGCGATGATCGGGGTCACGGTGGGCAACTGGTCCCTCTCGCTGCTCTCGCTGGTGGCGCTGGCCTTCCTGTTCCTCGTGCTCGACCGGCCGTCGCGGTGGGGCGCCCCGGCGCTGGGCCGGGCCTACGCGCTGGCGCCCGCGCTGCGCGCCGGGCTGCTCGGCGCGCTGACCTGCGCGCTGATCGGCTTCCTGATGAACGACTCGGGCATCGCGATCCCGGCGATGGCGCTCACGGTCGCGGTGCCGCTGACGCTGGCCGCCTCCGTGCGCGTCCTGCAGCTCTCACCGCCCACCACGCCAGGGCGGCCGTCAGCGCCAGCAGCGTCCACGGCACCGCCGTCTCCCTGAGCAGGGTCTTGGTCCACTCCAGGTCCGCGGGGCGCCACGCCTCCCGGGCCGGCAGGTAGCCCAGCGACAGCACGGTCGCCCGGGCCACCATGAAGCCCTCCAGGGCGGGCCAGGAGGCCATGGCCAGCAGCGCGAAGGCCAGCCCGTCGTACCAGGGCAACGCGTACGGCGCGGCGAACAGCCAGGCGACGACCATCACCGCGGCGACCGCCGGGGCGGTGTCGGCGGGCGCGGCCCGCAGCATCGCCCAGGCCAGGACGGCCAGCAGGAGCAGGGAGCCGGCCTGGATCCAGACCGAGTAGGCGCCCGGCCCGAACACCGCCTGAAGGCCGGTCTTGACCAGCTGCCAGGGTGTGGCGAGGGAGACCTTCCTGCTGGCGGCGCTCACCTGGTCGAGCGCGTGCGGCCCGGCGACCGCGTAGACGGCCGCCACGGTCGCCGTCGCGGTCCCGGCCACGACGGCCAGCCGGCCGGGCGAGCGGCGCAGTTCCCAGGCGGGGCCGAGCGCGACGAGCCCGGCGTTGAGCTTGACCCCGATGCCGATCCCCAGCAGCAGCCCCGTCCGGGCACCGTGAGCCGTCAGCGCGGCCACCATGCAGGCGATGGCGAGGGTGTCGACGTGCATCCCGGCCGACAGGTGGTAGATCATCAGCGGGTTGGCCGCCCAGAGCAGCGCCGCCCGTCGCTGCAGGTCGGTGTCACCCCGGGTGAAGCGGTGCAGCAGCAGCGCCGTGCCGATGAACGCGGCCGCGTTGACCAGGGCCATCACGAAGACCGTCAGCCTGACCGAGTCACCGCCGACCAGGCTCGCCAGCGCCTGCACGGCGGTCGCCGCCGGGCCGTAGACGCTGGTCACCCCGGCCCACTCCTCCACCGCCCCGGTCACCGGGTCGGCGGGCAGCGCGGCGGGGGTGACCGCGTACGGGTCGTGGCCGAGGGCGGCCAGGCGGCCGTAGGCGGCGTAGTTGAGGTGGTCGGCCGAGCCGGAAGGCGGCAGGAAGGCGAGCAGCCCCGCGACGGCGCAGCCGGCCGCGAGCGGCCAGCGCGGGTCGGGCCGCCACGACGACCGCAGCGCCGCGGCCAGCCCGGCCCCGCCGAGCAGGATCGCCGCCGCGCCCATGGCGATGACGAGGTGGGCACCGGGGGCGGCCTGGAGCGAGTACGGAGGCTGCCAGGAGGGACCCGGCAGGCGGGGAACCATGGCCGAGGGCCCCAGCACCCCGATCAGGACCGTCAGCCCCGCGGAGAGCCCCATGGCCCCGTACGCGGCGACGCCGGGCCGCCGGGGCACGCCGCCCGTGCGGCCCTGCCCGCCGTCGACGACCGACGCTTCCCGAGTCACCCGCAAATTCCAGCACATCCCGCGCACTGCCCGGGTTACCGCGCACCCGGCCCGCCGAGGTCCCGGCGCGTCCACCGCACCGCCCGGCTCCCGCGTCTCCGGCGCACCTGCCCGGGTTCCCGGACATCCCGTACGCCGCCGAGGTCCCGGCGCGTCCACCGCGCCGTCCGCTCCCACCCGCCTCGCCCGGCGACATGACCGGCGCATCACCCACCCGGGTGCTCGCACGTCCCGCCCGCTGCCCGGACGCCGGGCCGGTCGCCGGCGCGGACGGTCTCAGCGCCCGGCACCGTGCGATCTCCGGCACCGGATCGTGCGGCGGACCCCGGCGGCGCGGGCCCGGGACGGGAGCCGGTGCCCGGTCACCTTCGGGCGAGGAGAGCGCGGGCGACGTCGCGGAACTGCCTGGCCCGGTGGAGCTGGGCTCGCCAGTCGGTGCCGGTGGCGCGGTGGGCCATCTCCACCGGCACCTCCCGCACCCGGAAGCCCTTGCGGAGCAGGTCGATCGTGAGACCGGTCTCCACGCCGAAGCCGCGCGCGAGGGGCAGGGCGGCCTGGAAGGCGGCCCTGGTCAGGCAGCGCTGGCCGTTGAGAGGCTGCGTGGGGGTCCAGCCGGTGGCGCGCTCGACGCCCTCGCGGGCCAGGCGCACCACGAACCCGTGACCGCCGAGTTTCACGCGGGTGACGAACACGGCGATCGTCATGTCGGCCTCGCCCGCCGCGACCGGCTCGATCAGCGGCGCGGCCGTGCGGGCGGTCTCGCCCAGGTCGGCGTCCAGGAAGAGCAGGTGGCGGGGGTCGTCGCCGTCGAGCACGCGCACCGCCTCGGCGCCGCTCTCCATCGCGGCCGCCTTGCCCCGGTTGCGGCTGTGGCGTACGACACGGGCGCCGGCGGCCTTGGCCTCGCGGCCCGTCCGGTCGGTCGAGCCGTCGTCGACGACCACGACGAGATCCACTCCGGGCAGGGTCAGCGCCGCGGCCACGGTGGCCGCGATCCGTTCCTCCTCGTTCTTGGCGGGGATGATCGCCGCTGTGCCGGTCATCCCTGGGATTCGGATGTCAGCAACTTCTCGGGCACGGTCTCGTGCACGACGAACACCGAGTCGAGCCCCGTGACCTGGAGGATCTTGCGAACGGCGGGCCTGGGCGCCGCGACCTCCAGGGTGCCGCCGCGCTCGCGCAGCCGCTTGAGGGCGGAGAGCAGCACGTTCATCCCGGTGGAGTCGCAGAACTCCACGGCGGACATGTCGAGGACCACGAGCGTGGTCCGGCCCTCGCCGAGCAACCGGGTGAACTCGGCCTGCAGGCGGGGCGCGGTGTAAAGGTCGATTTCGCCGACGATGGTCATGACGGCGTGCCCGGCATGAGATCGAGTTGAGACTTTTAGCTCCACAGCGGGCACACTAGCGGCGCCGGAGCCGCTGGTCACGTTCTCTCCGCCAACCCGAGTCGTTCGCCCTTTGTCCCCGGTTTCGGCCCCACGGAAACCCTGAGTGCGCAAAACTTGACACAGCGCAACACCGGCTTGGCCGGAAAATGGGGGGAGACCCCGGACCTCCCGTCCGTCGCTGCGCCACGCCGGCGGCGGCCGTTGAGTTACAGAAACGGGCTCGAACGCATCGATGAACACAGACCTACCTGAGGATCTGCAGCGGCAGCGGCTCCGGGACCACCTGGAGTCCATGATGACCCGCACCGGCAAGGCCACCTCGTGGCGCGATGCGGCCAGTTCCCTGCGAAGCCTGGTGAACCACGAGGGATACGTCCCGATCAGAACCCGGCTGTCGACCGAGGACCTCGACTTCCTGGAGGGAGCGCGCGAGGAGCTGCTCGACTTCGCCACGCTCGGGGTCAGGCTGCTCGACCTCCACCAGCCGCGTGACGCGGGCGGCATCACCAGTGACACCGCCCACCCGATCCTGCGCTGCCGGAGCTGCATGTGGCGGTGGCCGTGCCCGACGTTCCGGGCGATGACCGAATGCCTGGGCACCAGCAGGAGGCTCACGTCCTGCCAGCAGGTCGAACCCGACGACGGCGAGTGCGCCCAGATGACCCTCATGGTCCCCGTGCGGCCCGACGGCGCCGTGACCGCCCCGCTCTCCTCCGACCCGGCCCCGGCGCACACCCAGACCGCTACCCAAGCCCCGGCCCCGGCCCACAATCGGGCCGCCGCCCCGGCACCCGCGCCCAACGGGGTCGGTGCGCCGTGACGTCCGCCCCGCCCCACCCGGCCGGACCGTCCTGACCCGGCCACCCGCCCCGGCCGGGCCGCTCAGCTCAGACCGGGCCGGGCCGCTCAGCTCAGACCGGGCCGGGCCGCTCAGACCAGGCCGGGCCGGGCCGCTCAGACCAGGCCGGGCCGGGCCGCTCAGACCGACAGGGGCAGGCGGATCTCGAAGCGGCAGCCGGGGCCGGTGTTGACGACGCCGATCGAGCCCTGGTGCGCCTCGACGATGCCCCGCGCGATCGCCAGCCCCAGGCCGGCCCCCGCGCCCGCGCCCGCGCCGTCGGATCTCGGGGTGCGGGCCGCCTCTCCGCGGAAGGCGACGTCGAAGACGCGGGGCAGGTCGTCCGGGGGGATGCCGCCGCAGCAGTCGGCGACCGAGAGGCAGGCGACTCCGTCCCGTACGGCGGCACGCACCCAGACGGTGCCGTCGCCCGGGGTGTGCCTGATGGCGTTGACCACCAGGTTGCGCAGCGCCCGGGAGAGCTCACCCGCGTCGGCCTGCACCGGCGCCATCGGGCCGAGCTCGCCGGTCAACCGCACCCCCTTGGCCCTCGCCAGTTGCTCCACCCCGGCCAACGCGTCGGCGACCAGGTCGCCGAGGCCGATGCGGCTGCGCGACAGGCGCAGCGCGCCCGCGTGGATCCTGGAGAGTTCGAACAGGTCGTCGACCATGTCCGCCAGGCGGTCGACCTCCAGGCGGATCTGCCGGTGGTAGCGGGCGACGGTCTCCGGGTCGTCGACCACACCGTCCTCCAGGGCCTCGGCCATGGCCCGCATGCCCGCCAGCGGGGTGCGCAGGTCGTGGCTGACCCAGGCGACGAGTTCACGGCGCGCGCTCTCCAGGGCCCGCTCGCGCTCGTGGGCGAGGCGCAGGCGCCGGTACGCCTGGTCCAGGGTCTTGGCGATCGTGCCGAGTTCGGCGGGCAGGCCGCCGGGCGGCGTGAACTCCCCAGACGGCGGCACCGCCTGGACGGCGTCGACCAGCCTGCGGCTGGCGGCCACGACCCGGCGGGCGAGCACCGTCGCCACGCCGAGGCCGACCAGTCCGCCGACGGCGACCACGCTGAGCACGATGTCGCGCGGGGTGCCCTCGATGATCATTTTCAGGGTGATGGCGATCACACCGCCCACGGTCGCCACCACGGTCACCACGGCGACCACCGCGAGCATCGCCCCGATCGACCGCTCGCGCAGCAGCCACATCACGCCCAGGCCGACCACCGCGACCAGCAGGCCGAGCCCGGCGGTGACGGCGACGATCACCAGCATCTCGGGGATCACGGTTCCGCCAGAGGTTCGTAGCGGTAGCCGACGCCCCAGACCGTGACGATCCGCCGGGGTGCGGTCGGGTCCGGCTCGATCTTCTCGCGGAGGCGCCGGACGTGCACGGTCACCGTGGAGGAGTCGCCGAAGGACCAGCCCCAGACCTGGTCGAGCAGGGTGGAGCGGCTGAAGGCCTGGCGGGGGTTGCGCATCAGATGGGCCAGGAGGTCGAACTCGCGGGCGGTCAGCATGATCTCCGACTCCCCGAGCCGTACCTCGTGGGCGCCGACGTCGACCACCAGGTCTCCGTCCCTGAGCACGCCGGTGCCGCCCGGCACCGAGGCGCCGCGCGCCCGCCGCAGCACCGACTGGACCCGCAGGGCCAGCTCGCGGGGGCTGAACGGCTTGGTGACGTAGTCGTCGGCGCCGGTCTCCAGGCCGACGACCCGGTCCATCTCCTCGCCGAGCGCGGTCAACATGATCACCGGGACCGGCCAGCGCTCCCGGAGCTTCCGGCAGACCTGGAGCCCGTCCATCTTCGGCAGCATCAGGTCGAGCACCATCAGATCCGGTGGGTTGGACAGCGCACGCCTGAGCGCCTCGGCGCCGTCTCCGACGCACTCGACCGCGTGACCGTCACGCTCCAGATAGCGGGCCACGACCTCGGCCACCATCGGATCGTCGTCGACCACCAGAATTCGCGCGCTCATGGTCACCACGGTAGGCCCGCCGGGGCCCGCTCACCCAGCCGCGTCATCGGTCCGTAAGGATCCGTGCCGGGACCCGGCCGTCCCGGCACGGACCCGATCGTTACGATCCGGCCTCCCACGGCCCGGTCCGCGGACGTACGGTAGGGCTCATGAGTCGTGTCGTGTTTGCGGTTCTGGGCCTCCTGCTCGCGCTCTACGTGGTGTTCGGGCTGGTGCTGCCCGCCCTGTTCGGACTGCTGAAGTTCGTGCTCGTGCTGGCGGTGGTGGCCTTCGCGGTCGTCGCCGTGGTCACGGCGGTGGGGAAATTCAGTAGGTGAGCCTGCTGATCGCGCTCCAGACGCTCGCCGTCTGGCTGGTCGACGGCGGCGGCCTGACGGTGGTCGCCGCGGTCGGGCTCGGCGTGCTCCTGCTCGTCTGGGCGGCGTTGCGCCGGTCGCCGGTCGCCTCCGGGGCGGAGCTGCGCGCGCCGCTGTCCCGGCGGGCACGGGCCGGGCGGATGCTGTTCGTCCGTCAGCGCGATCCCGACGCGGCCGGAAGGTCCCGGCCCAGAGCTCCCTCCGCGGGCCCGGCGCCCGCGTGACCTCCGCGGACCCACGGGGTCCGCTCTCGTACGTCCCGTTCCGCGGGCGCCTTCTGCCTGTCCATCCACCGGTCAGAAGGGCCCCTTTTCCATGTTCGATCCCGTCATCGGCTTCACCGCCGGTCTCATCGCCGCCCTCGCCGGGCCGCTGAACTCCACCGCGCTGGCGATCGTCGTTTTCACCCTCGGCGTACGGCTCCTGCTGCTCCCGCTCGGCGTCATGCAGGCCAGGGGCGAGCGGGCCAGAGCGCGGCTCGCGCCCCAGATCAAGGAACTGGGCCGGCGGTACGCCCGGCAGCCCGAGCGGCTCCGGCGCGAACTGGCCGCCCTGTACGCCAAGGAGAAGACCTCACCGCTGGCCGGCTGCCTGCCGGGCCTGGCGCAGTTGCCGTTCTTCACGGTGATGTACCAGGTCTTCGCCTCTTCGACGATCGCCGGTCACGCCAACGCCCTGCTCACCCACGGGCTGCTGGGGGTGCCGCTGGGCCAGCAGTTCGCGGGCACGGTGGCCGGGTTCGGCCTGATCAGCGGGCCGACGCTGGTGTTCGCCGGGCTCTTCCTGCTGCTGGCCGCCGTGGCGACGGTCACGTCGCGGCGGATGCGGCGCACGATGGGCGAGGAGGTCCAGCCGGCGCTGCGCCGGGTGCTTCCCCTGCTGCCGTACGGAACGGTGCTGGTCGCGGCGGTGCTGCCGCTCGCGGCGGGGGTCTACCTGCTCGTCACGACGGCGTGGACGGCCGCGGAGCAGGCGGTGCTGCACCGTCCGGTGCTCGCCGGGCGGTGAGGGCGTCGCTGCACCGCCCGGCGCTCACCGGACACTGAGGGCGTCCCCCGGGGCCGCGTCCCGTTCCACGACATGACAGGTGGCGCGGGACGGGACGCGGCAGGGCGGGGGCCGCCCGCTTCGGCGGGGGACGGGGACTATCCGCATTCGCGGAGGACGGAGGCGGGCTCGGGGGTGGAGACATGACCGTTACTCAGCGTGCCGGCCGCGGTGACCAGAGCCCACACCGTGGTGACGTCTCCCTCGTGCCTGACTCCCCACCGAGTGGCGACGTATTCGACGATTCCGAGGCCTCGTCCTCCCAACGAGGAGAGCGTCGGACGTCCCGCGCGGGGCTCGGTGGCGGCCCCACCGTCACTCACCGCGACCTCGACGTGGTCTTCGACCCAGCGCCACGCGACCCTGATCTGTCCTGACGGCAACGGGTGCGCATGTCGGAGCGCGTTGCTCAACAGCTCGCTGACCACAAGCACCGCATCGTCGATCGCGGGCTCGGACACACCCCGTTCTTGCAGGTCAGAGCAGAGGCGTTGACGTGCGACAGCGACGCTGGACGGTGCATACGGCAACAACACGACGCTCGACGCACTCACCTCCCCGTTATGTCTGTTCCCCCTGAGGGACACACCCCAGTACGACCGAAATGCCCCGTTAGACGGTCTGAGAAACCGTGCACCAATTACAGGTTGTACACATTCGACAATAGATCAGCTCATCCGTGACCGACTCGTTACCGCTCCGGCGTGTCGATCAGGTATGGGCGCCGGGCGTGTCGGCGATGCGAAGGGCAAGGCGCATCCGGGTGCCGCCGGTGGGGCGGGGATGGGCCGAGACGTCACCGCCCTGGGCCCGGGCCAGGCTCCGGACGATGTAGAGGCCGAGGCCGACCCCGCCGAACCTGCGGCGGTCGCCGCTGTCGCCCTGCACGAAGCGCTCGAAGACGTGCTCCCGGCTGGCGTGGGAGATGCCCACGCCCTCGTCGTCGACGACCAGCACCACCCGGTCGCCGTCCGCCCAGGCCTCGACCCTGATCAGGCCGCCGTCCGGGGAGTACTTGAAGGCGTTCTCCAGCAACTGGCCGAGCAGGATGTCGGTGGCGAGCGCGTCACCCACGACCGGCGGCAGGTCGTCGGGGAGGCACACCTCGACCCGGTGCAGGTCCGACAGCACGGGCAGGCCCATCGTCGCGTTCCGCACCAGCTCGGCCAGGTCGAAGTCCTCGATCCGGAGCGTGAGCTCCCCCGCCCCGGCCCGGGAGCCGAGCAGGAGGTGGTCCATGAGCTGGCCGAGGGAGCGGGCCCGCTCGGCGATGGTGTGCACGGCCGAGCGGCGCTCGGCGTCGCTCATGCTCTCCCAGCGCGCGTCGAGCGTGCTGGCGAAACCGCGGACCACGGTGATCGGGGTGCGGAGCTCGTGGCTGGTGGTGGCGAGGAACAGGTCCTTGGCCTCCTCCAGTTCCTTGGCGCGGGTGACGTCGCGGAAGTCGACCACGATCTCGCCCGTCTCCACGATCTCCGCGCAGAGCACGTCCAGCCAGGTGCCGGAGGGGAGCTGGATGGTGAGCTTGTCCCCCGGCTCCGGCAGCCGGAACGGCGGCGGGCCGCCGATCACCTCGGCGGCGTGGAAGCCGGTCAGCTCGGTGGCCGCCGGGTTCCACTGGATGACCCGGCCCTCCTCGTCGAGGACCGCGATGCCGTCGGCGCTGGCGTCGAAGACCGCGCGCTCGTGGGCGCGCTGCCGTACCGCCTCCTGGTAGGCCATGGCGTTGCCCACGGCGATGCCGGCGTGGCCGGCGAGGAGCTCCAGCAACTCCAGCTCCAGGTGGCCGGCTTTGCGCTTGGCGAACAGCGCGTACAGCGCGCCGTACGGCCGGCCGCCCGTGGCCGCGAGGCCGAGCGCGATGGTGTGCAGGCCGGGCAGCTGCGACCAGATCAGCTCGTCCAGCCGCGCCTGGTCGCCGGTCTCCAGCATGACGGTCCGGCCCGCGCGCAGCAGCTTGCCGACCAGGCTGGTGCGCAGGTCGGCGGTGGAGTTCCGCATCGTCTCGGGCAGCTTGTGCCGGGCGACGAGCCGGAGCCGGTCGCCCTCGATGAGCACGAAGCCGCCCGCGTCGGCACCGGTCAGCTCGGTGAGGCTGGCCGCGATCCGGTCGAGCACGGCCGGCAGCTCCCGCTCGGCGTTGATGTCGGCGACCACGTCGGTGAGCCTGCGGACGAGCTGGGCCCGGCGGGCGATGCGGTCGTTGGCGGTCTCGTCGTCCTGGGCCAGGTGGTAGACGCTCACGTAGCCGAGCAGCTCACCGGCGTCGGAGCACAGGGCGCTGGTGTCGACCCGCACGTCGAGGAGGCTGCCGTCGCGGCGGAACCGCTTGGTCCGCAGCGACACCTGGCCACCGGTGCGAACCTTCTCCAGGACCGCGTTGTGCTCGGCCGTCAGCTCCTCGGGGACCACCGGCGCCCTGCGGCCGACCATCTCTCCCGCCGACCAGCCGAACAGGCGCTCGGCGGCCGGGTTCCACGCGATGACCGACTCGTCCGCGTCGATCGCGACGATCGCGTTGGGCGCTGCGGCGACGACCGCACGGCCGATGCCCCCGTCACTCTCGGCCCCGAAGTCCACCACACACCCATAGTGCCGTCTCAACCGGCCTGATCTTGGCACTTTCGTCCCGCACGTGTTGCCACTCGCCGGGGCGATCCGTCCGATACGCTGCGGTCACCACACACCTGGATACGAAAGGGTGGGGCCATGTCATCCGGCGACATCGATGCATTGCTACGGGTGACGTCGCCCGACTACATCGGGACGAGCCATCCCGAGATCGCCTTCGGCACGCTCGACGGGCCGGTGGGGCGCCTCACCTTGGCCGTGACGGCCCGGGGCGTGGTGGCCTGCAGCTACGAGGACGAGAACGTCGTCTTCGAGCGGATCAGCCGGGAGGTCGGCACGTTCATCGGGCCGGACGCCCGGCGGCTCGACCCGGTCCGCCGGGAGCTCGACGCCTACTTCTCCGCCCGCCTGCGCACCTTCACCATCCCGGTCGACCTGCGGCTGTCCACGCAGTTCGCCAGGACCGTACTGCAGATGATGCTCTCGGTCCCGTACGGGACGGTGACCACCTATCGCGAGATCGCCGAGCGGATCGGCAGGCCGCGGGCGCTGCGCGCGGTCGGCAACGCGCTCGCCAGCAACCCGGTGTGCGTGATCGTTCCGTGCCACCGGGTGGTGGAGAGCGAGGTCGTCCTCGGCGGCTACGCCGGGGGCGCGATCGCCAAGGAGCGCCTGCTGCGGATCGAGGCGACCGGCGCGCGCCGCCCGTCCGGCGGCGCGTAGCACCCCCCGGCGGCCACCCGGCGTACGGGTCCGCCCCGGCCGGGTGCGCACCCGGCCGGACGGCG
>NZ_BAAAVI010000025.1:0-55738 GCF_039534445.1 Streptosporangium fragile
CGCCCCCGCGGCCGCGGCCGCGGGGGAATCGATCCAGATCATCCACACGTACACCTATACCATGAAGGAATCGAACAGCCCGTTCTACTGCCCGGCCAACGAGGTGATGATCGGCCGGAGTCACTACGGGGACGAGAACGGCAACACCACGTACCGCTGCGGCCGGATCTACATCAACGGTGAACTGGTCACGGTAACGCTGGCCACCACGGGTACTGTGAGAGAAAGCAAGTCGAATTACTCCACTCCGGAAGACAAGGCCATCACCGGCCGGTATCACGTCGGGGACGAGAAAGAAGACACCTTGTACTTCGCCAGTGCGCTGTCCTGGCAAGGAAAGACCGTGAGACTCACCTCCCGGCGGTGGACCGGGTACGTGAGAGAGAGCAACCACATCTCGATAGCGGGTGCCAACGAGGTCATGACCGGCCGGAGTCACTACGGGGACGAGAACGGTCGCACCGATTACGAGTACGCCACGGTCACGATCGACGGCTGAGGCGTCCTGTCCTCACTCTCCCGGCACCACCCTCTGCGACGACGCCCCCGGCGGCATGCTTCCGCCGGGGGCGTTACCTCTCGGCACCCTTCGGTGCCTTCCGCGCTCAGGGTCGGGGTCCGGTCTTCGCGCTCGGGGCTCCAGGCCGGGGACCGCGCCCGCGGGCGCCGGTGTCCCCGGAGCCCGTCGCGCCCGTCACGGTGTGGAGTCCCGGGCCGGTCAGGGCCCCGGGTGGTCGGCCCCGGCGGGCGGGCGGGCCGGTCAGGGACAGGGGCGGTAGTCCGGCGGTTCTTCCCGGGACGCCCGCTCCAGCCACACGTCGATCGCGGTGCCCCGCGAGTCGACGCCCAGCTTGGCGTATATGCGGTTCACGTGGTTCTTGACGGTCTTCTCGCTCAGGAACAGGTGCTGGGCGATCTGCCCGTTGGAGCGACCCGTCGCGATCAGTTCCATGACCTCGGTCTCGCGCCTGCTCAAGCGGGGCACGATCTTCGGGTCCGCGTCGAACGGGACGTCGTCGACTCTCATCCGGCCTCCGTGGCTGCAACACGGTCAGGTCGCCGAACCCCCGATCTCACGGCGTAGCGATAGCTGCGAGCATAGCTCGCATTATCTGCTTTTGGTGGGTGGGAGCGGGGCTGTAACGCAGAACGGCCGGTCCGTGAGGACCGGCCGTTCTCGTGGGGTGAGCGAAGGGACTTGAACCCTCGACATCCAGGACCACAACCTGGCGCTCTGCCAACTGAGCTACGCCCACCATCGCCGCCGCAGCAGCACATGAAAAGTGTAGCGGTCTTTGGGAGTCGTTTCGCACCGGGTTTCCGGCGAGTCGCTCATATCGTGCCGCTGATGACCCTCTCGGCCAGCTCACGCGAGGTGGTGGAGTCGGGCCCCGGCTGGGGAACGAAGATCGCCGCGCGGTAGTAGCGCAGCTCACGGATGCTCTCGGTGATGTCGGCCAGCGCCCGGTGGCCGCCCCGCTTCTCGGGCGAGGCGAAGTAGACCCGCGGGTACCAACGCCGGGCCAGTTCCTTCACGGAGGACACATCGATCATCCGGTAGTGCAGGAAGGCATCCACGGCGGGCATGTCGCGCGCGATGAACGACCGGTCCGTGGCGATGGAGTTGCCGCAGAGCGGGGCCCTCTTGGGCTCCGGGATGTGACGGCTGATGTACTCCAGCACCATCGTCTCGGCCTCGGCCAGCGTCACGCCGCCGCCCAGCGCCTCCAGCAGGCCGGAAGAAGTGTGCATCTCGCGCACCACCTCCGACATCTGCTCCAGGGACTCCGGCGGGGGTTTGATGACCACGTCCACACCCCCGTCAAGCTGGTTCAGCTCGCCGTCGGTGACCACGCAGGCCACCTCGACGAGCGCGTCACGGCCGAGGTCGAGCCCGGTCATCTCACAGTCGATCCAGACCAGCAGGTCACTCATAGCCTTCAGGGTAGTACTCCTCTTCAGGAGAGCTTGAGCGACGTGACGACCTGGTCGGCCACCGACAGACCCAGATTGTCCGGCACGGAGATGTAGGCGAGCGCCGGGGTGGCGCCCGCGCCGCGGTCCACGATCACGAACGCGGCCCGCTCCCGCTTCCACTTCCAGCCGTTGGCCTCGGACTGCTCGGTGAAGTCCAGGTCGAAGACGAGCAGCCAGGCGTCCTTGCCGCTCACCTTGATGGCCTTGTCCTCGACGATCTTCCGCTTGTGCGGCGGGGTGTAGAAGGCGGGCTCGACCACCTGCAGCAGTGTCGCGGCGACCGAGCGCATGCTCGCGGGCCCGCTGTAGCCGTACTGGGTGGGAAGCTGGCCGGTGAAGACGTTGCCGAGCCAGTCGTTGCCCTGGCCGTCGAAGTCGCTCTGCGCGACGGCCACGGCCCCGCTGGTCCACGTGAAGCCGAGCCCGCCGCCGAGCTTCGACGGCACCCGCCACGGGCTGCCGGGGATCTCGAAGGACAGGCCGGTCACCGGGTCGGTGATGCGCCCGTCCTGCGGCTGGGGCGGCGTGCCGGAGCTCGGCTGCGAGGGCGTGGCCTCGGGGGTCGGCTCCGGCGCGGGCTCCCGGCTCAGCGTGGGAAACGGGGAGGGCAACCCGGTGCGCTCGCTCGCGCTGTTCCTGCGGCCGGGGTCGACCAGGTACATCGCCCCGATCACGATCACGACGATCAGGATCAGTACGCCGCCGCCGCCCAGGATCCACGGCAGCGGGCTGCTCTTGCGGGGCGGGGGCCCGGACGGGTAACCGCCGAACTGCGGGGAGGGCAGCTGCATCGTGGCGCCGCCCTGCCCCGGGCCGCTCCACTGCGACTGACCGTCGCCCTGCCCCGGGCCGCCCCACTGGGACTGACCGGTGCCCGGCCCCTGCGGGCCGCCCCACTGGGGCTGGCCCGCCCCCGGCTCCTGGTACTGGACGGTCTGCTGCTCCCACTGCCCCGGGTGCGGGCCCGCCTGCTGGGCGCCGGCCTCCGGCGACGGTGCCTGGGGGAAGGGGACGGGGCCGGTCTGCGGCCCCTGAGGCGCCGCCTGCCCGGTGGGGGCGTCCACCGCGTGGGTGGCGTCGGTCCACTGGCTCCCGTCCCACCACCGCAACTGCGGCGAGCCGTAAGGGTCGGGGTACCAGCCGGAGGGGGTCTGCGTGGTCATGGCCGCCAGAGTAGTAAGAACCGCTTTGCGCCGCATTGTGGACCTTGCGTGTCGCTCATGAACATTTGTAGCTGAAGCTCGCCCTGTCCTGGAGCTTCTCACCCTCGGGCCGCGGAGAGACCAGCTCCAGGGTGGCGGTGCCCCGGAAACTTCCCTCGCCCTTGACCGTCCACTCCAGGCTGACCTCGTGCGAGGTCGTCCCGGACGTGATCTGGTCGCTCTGCTCGATCGGCTCCTTGCGGTCGCTCCGTTTCCAACGGTAGCGGATCTCACCGGCCGAACCGTTGGTCGAGAACACGCCGGTGATCCTGACGGTCGTGTCGCACCCCTGGGTCTTCTTCGGCGCGCGCACGTCGACCTTCGCGACCTCCAGCGGCGTGGCCGAGCCGCGGAACAGCCACAACGCCACCGCGGCCACGACCATCAGCGACAGCACCACGGCGGCGAGGACCGTGCGGCCCCGGCCCCGGCGCCGGACGGGGCGGCCGGCGGCGCGCCGGAGCCGGTCGCCGGCCAGCTCGGTCTCCTGCTGCTCCCGGCCGGCCCGCCAGAGCTGGGCGGCGGTGGTCTCCGACGGCACCCCGGGGCCGAAGCGCATCACCACGTCCTCGGTCCGGCGCTCGCCGGTCGCCGGGACACGGAGCATGGTGACGATCTCGCCCTCGTCGCGGGCGGGCGGCGCGGGGACCGGCGGGCCCGCCTGGGCGGGCGCGACGCGCGCCGACCAACGGTGCGCGGTCTCGGTGAGGCTGGCGCGTCCGGGAAAACCGGACGGTAACCGGTCCCGCCCGGCAAGCAGGGTGTCGCGGGCCGCGGCGAGACCGCGCAGGGAGGCCGTGGCCGCCGCCCGCTCGAACAGATCGGCGGCTTGCGGGTCACCGGCGGCCCAGGTCGCGGCGAGGCCGCGGGCCAGCGACGCCCAGGCCGTCACGTCGCGCTCCGGAGCCGGCGGGCGGCCGGACAGCGCGTCGGCCAGGCCCCGTTTGGCGAGCAGGGCCGATCCGTCGGCGGCGATCACCACGGTGCCGGGGTGCAGCTCCCCGTGGGCCAGCCCGGCGGCGTGCACGGACAGCAGGGTCTGCGCGGTCTCCACCAGGACGGTGGCCGCGCCGCCCGCCCCGGGCCCGGGAGACCCGGGGACGCCGGGCAGCAGGTCGGTCACGGTCGGGCAGGCCGGCTCGGCGGTGATGAGCCAGATCCGGCCCTCCGCCGTGACCAGATCGGCGATGGGCAGCAGCCCGGTCAGGCCGCCCTGGGCGAGACGCCGGTCGGCGACCACGGCCGCGACCAGCCGCTCGCGCGCCGCGGCGTCGGCGACCAGCCTCGGGTCGAACGCCAGCACGCCGCCCGGCCGTCCGTCGGCCGCCACGGCTGAGGACCAGGTTCCCAGGTCGTCGGCCCACGCGTGGCCGGTCAACCGGAATCCGGCCACCTCCCCCTGCCCGGTGCTCATCGTGGCCTCGTCCCTCCGTCTACCGTCGCCGGCGGTGCCGTCCCGTCATACCGCGTTTGACGGCCAGTGTGAACGGTACGGCACCGCTCGTCACCAGGCCCAGGGCGAGGAACGCGGCGGGGGCGGCCTCGGCGGGGATCGTGGGCGAGCCGGTCAGGCGCGGCGGCCCCTCACCGCCGGTATCCGTCGGCTCGGGGTTCTGGGAGGTGGGAGGGTCGCTGGGCGGGGTGCTGGGGGGATCGCTGGGCCGGCTCGTCTGCGTGGGGGCGGTCGTCGATCGGGTCGGGGCCGGCGCGGTCGTGGGCGTGTCCGGGCGGTCGAGGGTGGAGTTGTCCTCCGGCGTGGGGGTCGGCGACGGCTCCGCGGGGGGCCGCGTCGTCGGCCGGGTGGTGGGTCTCCTGGTGGGCTTCCGTGACGCCGTGGGCGTCGGGGTGGGCTTGGCGGTGGTCGGCGCCACCGGGGGAGCGGTGGCGGCGGTGGTGGGGGTCGGGCTCGGGGTCGCCGTGGGTGTGGGGGTGTCCTCCGCCGGGGGCTCCTCGGGCTCCTCGGGCTCCTCCACCGGGATGGTCTCGTCCAGGAGATCCGACGGGGTCGGGGCCTGCGTGGTGACGGAGCTCTGCGACCGGACCTCCGTGGTGCTGCCCGCGTTGACCACCACCGTGGTCACGCCGCCGATCACCGCGATGCAGCCGACGCCGACGAGGATCTTGACGCTCAGCTTGCTGAGTGGGGAGATCCTTCTTTCGTCGAGGCCGGAGCCCAGGTCGGTCTCGGCGAGGGAGGTGTCGGCCTGCGTGGCCGGCGAGTCCAGCGGGAAGAGCGGGGCCAGCAGCGCGGCCATCGAGGCCAGGCGGCGGCGGCCGCGCCGCTGCCAGTCGGGCCCGTAGGCGTCGGCGGCGACGGCCTCCAGCTCGGTGAGGAAGGCGGTGGCGGTCGGCGGCCGGTCGGCCGGGTGCTTGGCCATGCCGCGCTCGATCAGCCCCTGCAGCGCCGGCGGCACCTCCTCGACGGGCGGGGGCGCGCTCTGGTGCTGGCGGGCCAGAGCGGCGATGTTCGTGGCCCGGAAGGGGCGGGTGCCCGTCAGGCACTCGAAGAAGACGACCGTCGCGGCGTAGACATCGGTGGCCGGACCGGCCGGGCCGCCCATCCACTGCTCGGGGGCCATGTACGGCGGGGTGCCCGCGGGGGCGTCGCCGTCGCCGGAGCGCAGCGCGATGCCGAAGTCGACGAGCTTGCTCGCCCCCTCGGTCTCCACCATCACGTTCTCGGGCTTGAAGTCGCGGTGTACGACGCCGGCCGCGTGCGCGGCGGCCAGCCCCAGCAGTGAGCCCTTGAGCACGGTCAGCGCCGCCTCGGGGCCGGTCGGCCCCTCCGAGCGCAGCAGTGTCCGCAGGGCGATGCCGTTGATCAGCTCCATGACGATGGCCGCGCCGGCGCTGTTCTCCACGTAGTCGTACAGCCGCACGGCGTGCGGGCTGTTCAGCCTGTGGAGCATCCGCGCCTCGTGCCGGAAGCGCGCGACGAACCCGACGTCGCTCCGCAGCTCGTCGGAGAGATATTTGATCGCCACCAGGACGCCGTCGGCGTCGTGCCGCGCCATCACCACACGCCCGGCCGCACCGGCGCCCAACTCGCGGATCTCGGTGTATCCGGGGACTCGCCAGGCCGATGGCGTGCCGTGCATAACGGTCTCCTCTTGTCTGGGCCCCCACCCATGAAAGACGGACCGTAGCTTAGCGATAGATCATTAAATTCCGCTCATTAATCACAAAATGGTCTCACGGAGTGATCGTGGTCACAGCTGTTTCCCGTCCCGGCCCGCGGGGGCGGGGCCGCCGGGCCGGCTACCGGGCGGGCATGGCCCGTGCGGCGATGTGCGCGGGCACGGGCAGCTCCGCGGTCATCGCCGGGTCGGGCTCGGGGGCGCCCCAGACCTGGTGGAGCGGGAGGACCCCGGCCCAGATCGGCAGCGCGTAATCCTCCTCGTCGTCGTTCGGGGGGCCCTGGCGCACCTTCACCGACGCCTCGGCGAGCGAGAGGGCGAGCACGGCGGTCGCGGCGAGCTCCTTCCCGGTCGGCTTGCGGGTGGCGTCCCACTGGCCCGGGGCGAGCTGCTCGGTGATCGCCCGCAGACCGGCCAGGTGCTCCTCGGGGTCCTCCACCCGGCGCGCGTGGCCGTAGACCATGGCCGAGCGGTAGTTGAGCGAGTGGCTGAAGGCCGAGCGGGCCAGGACGACGCCGTCCACGTGCGTCACCGTGACGCAGACCTGGTCCGCGTTCCGCAGGGAGGTGGCGCCGGTGGAGCCGTGCAGGTAGAGGGTGTCGCCGATCCGGCCGTAACCGGTGGGCACGACCATGGGCCAGCCGTCGACCATGACGCCCAGGTGGCAGACCAGGCCGGCGTCCAGCACCGCGTACAGGTCCTCGCGGCCGGTCAGGGCCCGATGCTTGGCGCGGCCGAGTGTGGTGCGGGGAGTCGTAGAGAGCATGGTCGTAACGTAGAAAAAAGTGGACACTGAAGAAACGTCCACTTCCGACCTCTTCAAGGAGACCACTTTGCCGCGCCCCTCCGTCGACCTGCCCCTTTCGGTGGACCGCGAGGCCGGTACGGCCCTCTCCGCCCAGCTCGGCGACCGTCTGCGCGCGGCCATGCGCGACGGCACCCTCACCTCGGGCGAGCGCCTGCCCTCCACCCGGGCGCTCGCCCGCCAGCTCAAGGTCAGCCGCACCGTCGTCACGGAGGCCTACCAGCAGCTGTACGCCGAGGGCTGGCTCGACGGCCGCCACGGTTCCGGCACCTACGTGGCCGACATGGTCGTCCACCGCCCGCCGGCCGCACCGGTTCCGCCGCCGGCCCCCGATCCGTCCCGCACCGGCGTCCCCGCTCCCGCTCCGGGCGCCGCGGGCGGGCGCCGGGCTTCAGGCGGCGCGGTCGCGGCGTGGCCGCCTGCGCGGCCCGGGCCGGGAGAGACCGTGATCGACCTGCGCCCCGGGCGACCGTGGGTCCTCGACTACGACCGGGCGGCCTGGCGCAGGGCCTGGCGCGGTGCGGCCGACCTGCCGCCGGCGGCCGAACCCGACCCCTACGGTCTCCCCAGGCTGCGGGTCGCCCTGGCCGAGCACCTCCGCAGGACCAGGGCGATCCCCGTCGAGCCGGAGAACGTCATGATCACTCGGGGCACCGGGAACGGCCTCGACCTCGTCGCCGCCACGCTCCTGAGGCTCGGTGACCGGGCGGGTGTCGAGGAGCCCGGTTACCGTGTCGCCAGGAACGCCTTCGCCGGGCGGGGCGCCGAGATCGTGCCCTGCCCGGTCGACGAGGACGGCGTCGTCGTCGACGGCCTCCCCGGCGACCTGCGCGTGCTGTACACCACCCCCGCCCACCAGTACCCCCTGGGCGGGCGCCTGCCCGTCCCCCGCCGGGAACGCCTCCTCGCCTGGGCCCGCGGCACCGGGGCGATCGTGGTGGAGGACGACTACGACGCCGAGTTCCGCTACGATGTCGCCCCGCTGCCCGCCCTGTACGGCCTCGATCCCGGGCAGGTGGTGCTGCTGGGCAGCCTGAGCAAGGTCCTGACGCCGGACATCGGGGTCGGCTGGCTGGTGGCCGAGCCGAGCCTGCTCGCCGACATCGCCCTGACCAGGGACGACCTGACCGACCGCACGAGCGGCCCGGCCCAGCAGGCGGTCGCCGTGCTGCTGGAGCGGGGGGACCTGGACCGGCACCTGCGTCGTATGCGCCTGGAGTACGCCAGGCGCCGCGCCGCGATCGTCGGCCTCCTCGGCCCCCGGGTCATGGGCGACACCGCGGGCCTGCACGTCATGGTGGAGCTGCCGGAGCACACGGTCGAGCCCCTCGTCGAGGCCGCCCGCCGGCGCGGGGTGCTGCTGGACTCGATGACCCGCCACTACTACGGGCCACCGCTCAGGCACGGCCTCGTGATCGGCTACGGCTCCGCCTCGCTGGCCGACCTCCGGCGCGGGATCACGACGGTCGCCGAACTGATCGGCTGACCGCCGCGGGTTCACGACATGATCGAGGTGCGCAGGCGGCCGTACGTCTTCAGCGCGCGGTCGGCGGTGGTGCGCAGCATCGGGTTGGCCAGGACCGTGCCGCGCGCCTTGCGGACCGGGACCCGCAGCATCCAGTGCACTCCGGCCCCGGCGCTCGGCCGGGCGATGCGGCCCTCGGCCACCTCGTACTCGCCGTTCTTGAGCTTCTCCTTGTACTCCTTCTCGCCGCGGCCCATGTCGATGACCTGGATTCCGGACGCGGCGGCCTTCTCGGCCATGGCCAGGTGGTGGATCAGCCCGGGGGAGTACTTGGCGAAGGCGGTGTCGTAGGCGGGGAACCAGCCCGCGAGCGTGGTGCCGGTGCGCAGGCCGAAATGGCCGGCGACCGGTTGCCCGTCCACGTACAGCATGTCGAGGACGCCGCCGAAGTGCTCGGTGTCGGTGGCGAGGAACCGCTCGACCAGCTCCACGATCCACGGCCGGGCGAACCGGTCGGTGCGCCCGGTGCGGCGGTACTGGTCGGTCTTCCACCCCAGCAGCGTGCGCAGCGGCGCCAGCTCCGTGACCGCGTAGTCGTGCCGGAGCGGCCCGACGTCACGCTGCAGCTTGCGGCTCTTGTACGCCGTCGAGCGGTAGGTCTTGCCGGAATGCGTCTTGACCGTCTCGATGTAGGACTCGAAGCCGTCGCGCAGGTCGATGATGGGCGACGGGTGCCGGCTGTGCCCCGGCTGGAGCAGCGGCTGCCCGGCGACCAGGTGGTCGAACTCGAAGACCGCCAGGCCGCACGCCCTGATCAACCGGTGCGGGTCGATCTCCACGTCCTTGGCGTGCACCAGCCCCTGCGCGTCGGTCAGCCCCGCCGCCACCGGCATGCCGATGCCCATGGGGTGACGCTCGAACGGGAAGAACCCCACCACGTCCGACCCGTCGTGCAGCACCGCCACCCGGACGCGTTCCTGGAGCGCGCCAACGGTGATCGTGAACTCGGGCGACAGGAACGGATTGTCGAAGGCGGGGTTGGAAGCCTGGAGCGTCCTCCATCGGTCGATGTCGGTCGTACCGAGATCCTGGGGGCGGATGACTGAGATGCGCATGAGCTCCTACTGGGGTGTGCGGCTTCCCCTACACCGCCCCCGTTGGGAGGGCGGCGTATGCCCAAGCATGCGGGTAGAGACGTAATGTAACGATAAAGGAAGGGGAGATCCACAACCCGGTGTTGGTGTAAAGTTTTACCGCCCCCTTTATCCGCTTCCAGGGCTTTTATTCCCCCGGGTCTGCTTCCCTCCGTCCTCCCCCGGTGGCGTCGTCAACCCGAGTGGCGTTCTAATTAGTGGCTATGAACATCCCTGGGATCGACTGGACCCGTCTGACCGCATGGATGGCCGCCAACGTCCCCGACGCCGGGGAGCCGACCGGCGCCTCCCTGATCGCGGGCGGCAGGTCCAACCTGACGTACGTTGTCGAGACCCGGGAGCGCCGGCTGGTGCTGCGCCGCCCGCCGCTGGGTCACGTGCTGCCGACGGCCCACGACATGAGGCGTGAGTGGCGGGTGATCTCGGCCCTCGCGCCCACCCCCGTCCCCGTGCCCGAGCCCGTCGCGTTCTGCGCCGACCCGGACGTCATCGGGGCGCCGTTCTACCTCATGGCGCACGTGGCCGGCGCCGCCGTGCGGAGCAGCCATGAGGTCCGGGACCTGACCCCCGGGCAGACCCGGCGGCTCTCCGAGCGCCTGGCCGAGGTGCTCGCCGCGATCCACGCGGTCGACTACGAGGCGGCGGGACTGGCCGACTTCGGGCGCCCCGAGGGATACATGGCACGCCAGCTGGAGCGCTGGGGTCAGCAGTGGGAGCGGTCGAAGACCGCCGAACTGCCCGAGTACGACCGTCTGGCGGCCCGCCTGCGCGAGCGGCTGCCCGCCCGCTCGGCCGCCACACTGGTCCACGGCGACTACCGGCTGGACAACACGTTGGTGCGGCTCTCCGCGGACCCGGACATCCTGGCCGTCGTCGACTGGGAGATGTCCACCCTCGGCGACCCGCTCGCCGACCTGGGCCTGACCCTCACCTACTGGCAGGATCCCGGCGACGAGCAGCGCGCCTCGATCCCGGTCGCGGCGGGCGTCACCGTCGCCCCCGGCTTCCTCACCGCCCGGGAGTTCGCGGCCCACTACGCCAAGGTCTCCGGCGCCGACCTGTCCGACCTGGACTTCTACGTGGCGTTCGGCAACTTCAAGCTCGCGGTGATCGTGGAGGGCATCCACGCCAGGTTCAAGCAGGGCAAGACCGTGGGGGAGGGCTTCGAGAACATCGGCGCGGCCGTTCCCACACTCGTCGAGCGGGCCCACCGGGTGCTCGACAGCTGAGCCGACGGTTCGCCGGAGGCGGGCGCCGGGACGGTCCGCCGGAGGCGGACGCCAGGTCGTTTAGGGTGATGAGGCGAACCGGGAACTGCGGTAGAAGTTTCAAGCGTTCTGCAAGTCGCCATCGCTACGGTGGCACCCGCAGCCGGTAACGCCTGCCTGTGAACAGGGCCTTTTCGCGCGCAGGTTCGTCATCGCTGTGGAACGCTACATTGGATGATCAGCGAGGATTGAGGAATCCGGTGATACCGACTGACGGACGGCACCAGCGGCGACGCCCGGCCTGGCCGATCGCCCTGGCAGCGACAGCTGTGACGGTGGTCCTTGTGGTAGGGATCATTGTGTTGGCCGTAAAACCGGACATTCCCCGCGGGCAGGTCGCGACGATCCCCCCGCCGCAGGCGGCACCGGTGCTGGAACCGCCGCCCTCCGTCGACGAATGGCCACGCTGGGGCATCACCCACACCGAGTTCAGCGCCGACAACTCCGGCGGCGAGATCAGCGACGCCGCCGCGCACGTGCTCAGCCGGGTCCCGATGCTGCAGAACCAGCACATCATGGGCTGGGGCGCGAGCAACCCCGAGCCCGAGCCGGGCAAGAACGACTTCCGCGACCTCGACCGCCGCATCCAGTTCATGGCGCGGTCGAAGGCCATCCCGATCGTCACGCTCTGCTGCGCGCCCGACTGGATGAAGGGCGGCACCTCGGGCCGGACCGACTGGACACAACTGGAGACCGCGCCCCGCCGCGAGCACTTCGACGACTACGCCAAGCTCGCCGCGACGGTCGCCAAGCGCTACCCCACCGTCAAGCACTACATGGTCTGGAACGAGCTGAAGGGCTTCTGGAACCAGGCCCAGAACCGCTGGGACATCGAGGGCTACACGGAGCTGTACAACAAGGTCTACGACGCGCTGAAGGCGGTCAACAAGGACATCAAGGTCGGCGGGCCGTACGTGTCGGTCGGCAGCAGCAGCACGGCGAACGGCAGGACCTCCGAGATCCAGGGCCCCTGGGGGATCGTCGACCAGCGTGACCTGGACGCCGTCTCCTACTGGATCAAGAACAAGAAGGGCGCAGACTTCATCATCGTCGACGGCGCCTCGGTCACCAAGGAGGCCGGCGCCTACCCCGACGAGTTCACCGCCCTCGGCAAGTTCGGCGCCATCACCAAGTGGCTCCGGGAGAAGAGCGGCGACCTGCCCGTCTGGTGGGCCGAGTGGTACGTCGAGCCGAACAGCAGGGACTGGGCCGAGGACCGCCGCATCGCCGTCCAGACGGCGGCGATGATGGAGTTCGCCAGCAGCGGCGCCACCACCTCGCTCTACTGGAGCCCCCAGCGCAAGGACACCGGCGGGGACCAGGAAGAATGCCAGGGCTGCCTGTGGCACCCCAGCAGCGGCGCCGAGCTGCCCATGGCGGGCATCATGAGCGGCTTCGTCAAGTGGTTCCCCGCCGACGTCAAGCTGGAGACGGTCACCTCCTCAGACCCCAAGGTCCGGGTCCTCGCGCAGGCGCGCCAGCTCGTGATGGTCAACACCACCAACGCGGCCGTGACCACCACCGTGGACGGCAAGCAGTTCCAGCTCAAGCCGTACGAGGTCAAGTGGAGCGCGCGCGACGGAGCCTAGGCGCGTGACCCGCGCGGGGAACGGGCGGGCCTGCGCCCGTTGGTCAGCCAGCGCAGCCACCACTCCACGGGCCCGTAGCGGTGCCGGCCGAGCCACAGGTGGCTGTAGACGGTCTGCACCGCGAACAGGGCGACCCCGATCGACACCACGGACAGCGGGCTGAGCATGTCCACCAGGCTCAGCCCGTAACCGGTGAAGATCAGCGAGCAGATCAGCGACTGGGCCAGGTAGTTGGTCAGCGCCATCCGCCCGGATGGCGCGAGCAGTCCGCCCAGGCGCGGCACCGCCGGGAGCACGCGCAGCAGGGTGGCGGCGTACGCCGCGGCCAGCAGCGGCGCGGTGACCAGGTTCACCGACTGCCCGATCATGTGGTAGGTGCTTCCGCCGCCCGACCAGGTCGCGTGCGCGTAGACCGCGGCCCCGGCCAGGCCGACCGTGAAGCCCGTCCACTGCAGCCTGCGCAACGTGCCCAGGTGCCCGGACAGGTCGGTCAGCAGCCGCTTCTTGCCCACGGCCAGCCCGACCAGGCACGCGGCCAGGACTGTGGGGCACTGGAAGAACACCCGTAGCACGAGGATCCTGCCGAGCTTGTGCAGGTGCTCGTTGATGATCATGACTGCCGAGCCGTGCAGCGCGCGGTCGGCCTCGGCGGCCTGCACGGCGCTCTCCGACACCATCTCCGAGGCGTCGCCGCCCCCCATCATCGCCAGCCCGGCCAGCAGCAGCGTGCCCACGGCGAGCATCACGGTCAGCGCGACCGCCAGGATCATGGCGGTGCGCGGGGTGATCCGGCGCAACACCAGCAGCACCAGGCCGACCATCGCGTACGTGGCCAGGATGTCGCCGGGGAACAGGAAGATCGCGTGAGCCATGCCCAGCAGGAAGAGCCCGGCCAGGCGGCGCAGGAACCGGGGGACGAACGCCGCCCCCGCCCGCTCGGCCGAGTCGATCTGCAGGGTGAAGCTGTAGCCGAACAGGAAGGCGAAGAGCAGGTAGAACTTGTTCTCGAAGAGCACCGCGACGACCCCGCGCACCTCCCAGTCGAGCATGGAGGTGAACCAGGGCGCGGCCAGGCCCGCCATCCGGTATCCGGAGGCGTAGTAGGTGACGTTCACCACCAGGATGCCGAACAGGGCGAAGCCGCGCAGGGCGTCGACGGCGGCGATCCGCCGGCCGGGAGAGGCGGAGGACAGGGGAGAGGTGGCTGTGGACGTCCCCGCGGCGTCGCGGGATTCGCCTCCGAGCATCTGACACCGTCCTTCAACCCGTCGTGGGGGCGCGCGTCCCCCCGGTGAACGATGACGAGTATGGCGCGGGGCCGAGGCCCGCCGGGGGGACTTCGCGGCTATTGGATCTGGTAACCGATCACGATGAAACGCTCGGCGATCACTGCCAGCGCCACCACGAACGCCGGGACCGCCACGAAGAGGATGCGCCGCCGCGCCCTGACCGTCACGGCGGGCCCGCGCAGGTGGAAGGCCTCGTAGGCGAACAGCGCGATCCACGTCACCGCCAGCGCGGCCAGGCCGACCGGCGTCCACGGCGAGGTCGGGTCGTTGCCGCCGAGCGGTATGCCCCGCTCGGGGATCTCGGCGCCCTTGGGATACGACTTCAGCGTGTAGACCGCGGCCTCCTCGCCGTTGAAGACACGCTTGAGCTCCTTGTTGGCGTCGAGCGCGGCACGGAACCGCGGCAGCCAGTCGTCCGGGTAGCCGTGGTTGAGCTGCAGGTAGCCCGCCTGCCCGCGGGTGACCACCAGGAAGGTGTTGGGCTCCGAGACGCGCAGCTTGTCGATCACCGAGGAGAGCTGGGCCGGGTTCTTGTCCACGAGCGCCTGCTCGTAGGAGATCTTGTCGAAGTCGCGCTCGCCCCACGGGATGATCGGCGTGACCTCCGGACCGATCTGCGGGACCAGGTAGAGGACGCGGGCGCTGGGCTCGTCGTGGTCGTAGATGTAGTGCATCGCCGCGACCTCGCTGGCGGAGACCCGCTCGAACTGCTCGTTGCCGTAGCGCGCCACCAGGAACACCAGCGCCAGCGCCATGGCGCACCCGGCGGCGAGCAGCAGCGAGATCTTGCGGGTCAGCTGCGGGTTGAACCGGATGTTCCGCCTGCGGATCGGGACCGTCTCCTCCGAGGCGTCCTCCGAGCCCGCCGGCAGGTTGGGGAAGAAGGCGTACGCCGCCAGGATGCAGGCGCCCGGCAGCGCGAACAGGTAGATCCGCAGGCCGATCTCGCCGCCGTAGCTCTGCAGGCCCAGGGCCAGCACGGGGATGCACAGCAGGAGCAGCGCCGCCCGGTCGCCGACGCCGCGCCGCAGGCGGCGCAGCAGGCCGACGGCGGCCAGCGTCAGGATGACGCCGCAGATGCCGAGGCGGGCCGTGAGGACGAGCGCGTGCTCGGGGTCGCTGCCGTCGATCCGGTCACCGGTGTTGCGCTGCAGGTTCTCCAGGATCCGGCCCAGGCCGCCGAAGAGCTGGTCGAGGTGCCCGCTCCAGAAGGTGACCGTCTGGTAGCTGATCCACGACAGCACGACCAGGCCGAGGAAGAACGGCAGCCCCCAGCTCAGCGAGGAGCGCCGCAGCAGGATCAGGCCGGTCAGCGCGCCCAGCATCATGAACGGGGTGATCTGGTGCGAGGCCGTCGCGGCGCCGAACAGGGCGATCAGCAGGATGAGCATGATCGACCGGTCGTAGACGCCGGTCTTGTGGGGCAGCTCGCCGGGGGTCAGCGCGTCCAGCTTGGCCAGCAGCCTCCGGATGAAGCCCTTGGGGGGCAGGGGCTTGATACGCGGCTCCACCTTGCCGAACCAGCGCAGCACGATCGCCACGAAGGCCAGGTAGATCGCGTAGGTGAAGCCCTGGGAGGAGAGGTAGTCCTGGCCGATCCACTGGACGATGACGAACAGCAGCGCGGCGAACCAGCGGGCCCGGGTGGTGGCGACCACCTGGCGCAGGATGATGACGAACGGCAGCAGGTAGAGCAGGTTGGACAGCAGCGGCGTCCACTTCAGCAGAAGGGACAGGTCGGAGATCCCCGCCGCCTTCGTCACGAACGCCACCAGCGCGAAGAACCCCGGCCACGCGAAGCGGGCGTCGAGGATCGGGGACGCCTCGCCGGTGCGGTTGATGTACTCCACGAAGCCCGCGTGCACGTAGGCCGTGGGGAAGCGGGCCTCGTCCTCCACCAGCGCCGCGGCCCCGTGCAGGGCGAAGGTGATCGCCGCGATCTGGAACAGCAGCAGGAACTTGCGGTCGGTGTTCTGCGCGATCGTGACGAAGAACGCGACGAGCATCAGGAGGATCGCGGCGAACGCGGTGACCGGCATGGCCGAGATCAGGCCCAGGCCGTCGATCTCCGTCAGGTCGACGCCCCGCAGCGGGCCCGGCGCCACGCGCAGGGCCAGCACGTACATGACCAGGCCTTCGACTGTCAGCAGCGGTGGCAGCCACATGGCGGCCGACTGCATCAGCGCCGTCAGGCGGGACGGCCTGGCGGCGGGCGGAGTCCCGATGGAAGCTCCCACGGTGGCCGCCGGGACGGCCGCGGCCGGGGTCTCCGGAGGCCCGGAGTCGGCCGCTGAGCCCCCGCGGGCGACAGGTGCGGCGAGAGGGACAGGAGAGAACACCGGGGCCTGTACGGCCGTGTCCGGGCCGTCCCGGGTCTCCTCGGGCTTCGTTCCACCCTTTGCGGTCTTCCCGGGCTTCCCGGGCTTCGCTCCGCCCTTTGCGGCCTTCCCGGGCTTCGGCCCGCCTCCGGCGCCCTCCCCGGGCCCGTGCCCGCCGTCCGGCCCGGCGTTCCCGGCCTTGCCCGGTCCGGTGTCCTCCGTCCCGTCCGGGTGGGCGGATCCGCGCCCCGGCCGGGACGGTGTCGCGGGAAGACGCAGCTCCGCCGTGGTGTCGTACGTGTCGCCGGAGCCCTCGTCCGAGGTCTCCCCGGACGTGCCGGCGGAGGCTTCCGCGGACGGCCCGGCCGGGGCGTCCCGCCGTGCGGCCTCCGGCGCCGCGTCCGGCGCCGCGTCCGATGTCGCGGGCCTCGGGCGGAGGGGGATGCGGACCATGGCGGTGACCTCTGGATCGCCGTCGCCGGACGCCTCGCCGGACGCCTCGCCGGACGGGGCGTCCGATGTCGCGGGCCTCGGGCGGAGGGGGATCCGGATCATGGCGGTGACCTCTGGATCGCCGTCGCCGGACGCCTCGCCGGATGCCTCGCCGGACGGGGCGTCCGATGTCGCGGCGGGCGTTTCGGCGGGCGCCTCGGAACGCGCCCCGGCGGTCGACGGGGCGCCCGCCCCGTCACCGGACCCGGCCCGCGCGCCATCCGAAGGCACGGGATGGGTGGAGTCGGTCTCCCCGACCTCGGCAGTCTTCGCCGCCTCGGTTGTCACGTCATTACCTGCCCGTTGCCTCACGTCTAACATCATGGCGGCTACGCGGACGTGGGTGCGACGGGCGAATGTGAAGATTCGCCGTGATTGAGTGGTCCGCGCAGACCGGGGAAGATCAATATGGCGACCGGATACCCGTTCGCCGGGGTGGTACGGGCCCGTCACGCCTGCTGCCGCCGGGCCGGCGCCGGCGGGGCACCGGGGCGCGCGGCGGCCACCGGGCGGGCCCGGGTGACCGCCGGCCCAGGACTCCCCGCGGGACCGGACGACCCGTGACCGGGGACTCACACGTGCGAGCCCGAACCGGACAGCGGCCCGGAGGGCCTCCGGGGCTCGGAGCCGGATCGGACGATCCGTGAATCGGGGAGCCTGCGGACATCGGGGGTCGCGGATCCGGGACCCGGATCGGACGATCCGCCGGGCGAACGGCCCCGCGAACCGGTCGATCCCGCGGGGCCGGAGTGCCCGTCAGGCCAGGCCGCGCGCCTTGCGCAGGCCGTACCTGGTGCGCCTGACGACGGCGTAGCCCTTCGTCAGCACGCGCTCCCGCATGTAGATCAGCGGGATCTGGCTGCCCTCGACCGCCCGGCTGAACATCTTCATCGACGTGCCCTGGGCCACGGTCAGGCGCGGTAGCGCGAGCACGTCGTGCCGGTCGGCGGCGATGGCGTTGTTCACCGCGCAGGCGGCCCAGTATCCGGCCTTCCGGACCTCCCGGCGCACACGCGCGCTGGAGTAGCCGTACGGGTAGGCCATCGTCGAGACCAGGGCGCCGATCTTGTCCTCCAGCAGCGCCTTGTTGCGGCGCAGTTCCTGGCGGAGCTCGTCATCGGGCAGCTGGTCGAGCTGGGGATGGCTGTGGCTGTGCCCGCCGATCTCCATCCCGCACGAGGCCGCCTCCCGGGCCTGGCTCCACGACAGCATCGTGTCGAGGGGCCTGCCCGCCGCGTCCTTGCCGGCGTCACTGACCCATCCGCTTGTCAGGAAGACCGTGGCGGGGAAGTCGTAGCGCTCCAGGATCGGCAGCGCCTCGCTGTGGAAGTCGGCGTAACCGTCGTCGAAGGTCAGCACGACCGGCCGCTCCGGGATGGAGCGGCCGTTGTTGTTGTGCAGCGAGGCCACCAGGTCGGCCACGGTCAGCGGGGTGAAGCCGCTCTCCTTGAGGTAGGCCACCTGCTCCGCGAAGGCGGAGGGCCGTACCGCCAGCGGTTTCGTCTCGGGGTTGGGCCGATCGGAGACCGAGTGATACATCAGGATCGGCACGCGGATCATGAACGCACCCGCTTCAGACGGAGGGAACCGACAACATAGCCCCAGGTGGTCCAGGCGAGGCCGACGACGATCGCGCCGGCCCTGCCGAGGCCGGACAGGTCGCCCTTCAGCGCGTCCCCGACCCCGCGCAGCGCGCCCAGCGGCAGCGCCTTCAGCGCGTGCGCCCGCTCGCTCGACAGCCCGTCGCCGGCTCCCACGCTCTGGGTGACCAGTGCCTTGGACAGACCCTCGGCGTAGCACCGGGAGCGGAAGTAGGCGAACGTGGCGCGGACGGCCGGCACCTTGTGGCCGATCACCGCGCGCGGTTCGAACAGCATGATCGAGCCCGGCATCCGCTGGGACAGCCGGATGCAGAACTCGGTCTCCTCGCAGCCCAGCGGGCGGGGCTTGCGGCCCTGCACACTGCGCCCGATGCCGGTGTGGAACCCGCCCACACCACCGACGACCTCCCTGCGGAAGGCCGCGTTACCGCCCATGACGTTGCGGATCGGCGCCCGCTCGGTGGGCATGCCCCGGTAGGTGCAGCCCACGGTCCAGTCGAACTCGTACGGGTACCAGCCGGGACGGCGCCCGGTTGCCCACAGCGGCCTGGTGAGCCCGCCCACCCCCACGACGGACGGGTCCTGGAAGCCCTCCTCCAGTGCTTCCAGCCAACCCGGCTCCGCTATAGCGTCGTCGTCCAGGTACGCCACGATGTCGCCGGTGGCGATCGCCGCACCGGTGTTCTTGCCGCCGGACAACCCCTTCTCCTGGGTGTTCTCCACCACGATCGCTCTCGGGTACTCCCGCTTGAGCCTCAGGTGGAGGTCCGGGTTGTAGTCGACGACCAGGATGATCTCGTGGGGTTTGCGCCGCTGGTTCTCGACCGACTCGACGGCCGCGCGGATGTCCTCCCAGCGTTCCTCGGTGTAGACGCAGATGACGACACTGCTGTTCATGGCTACGCGGCGCCCTGGTCCGCCCGGCGGGTGGTCGTGGCCCGCTCGCGGACGACGGGGGTGGGCTTGCTGCGCCACTCGCGGATGATGGTCCGCAGCACGCGGAGGCCGTCCCGGATCGCGTGCAGGTTGCTCTCGCCGTGGATGCGGCAGCGCTCGTGGCTGGGGACCTCGTGCACCTTGAGCCCCGCCTTGGCGGCCCGGATGTTCATGAGGGTCTCGACCTCGAACCCGTCGCAGTCGAGGTTCAGCACGTCCAGGTGGCGGGCCCAGAAGGCGTTGTAGCCGTAGCAGAGGTCGCTGTAGCTGGTGCCGTACATCTTGTTGACCAGGGTGGTCAGCACCTTGTTGCCGAACTTGCGGTTGAAGGTCAGGTCGTCGCTGCCGCCGCCGGAGGCGTAACGCGAGCCCTTGACGAAGTCGGCTCCGGTGACCAGCGCGCCCACGAACTGGATGATCTCGCGGCCGTCGGTGGACCCGTCGGCGTCGATCATCACGATGATGTCGCTCGTGCAGGCGGCGAAGCCGGCCGCCAGCGCGTCGCCCTTGCCCTTGCCGGTCTGGGTGACCACGCGGACGTTCGGGCGGAGCTTCCTGGCCACGGCGACGGTGTCGTCCACCGAGTTGCCGTCGACCAGGACGATCTCGTCGATCCACTGCGGGATGGTCGCGAAGACGTGCGGGAGGTTCTCCGCCTCGTTCATGGCGGGGACCACGACGCTGACCGTGGGCGAGATCGCCATGTGCGGGGTTATCGGGGTGAACCGCTCGATCGGCGGGACCGCTCGCAAAGGTGGCTTGCCGTTGTAATGCTTGTTGCCGTAGTGCTTGGTGATCTCGGGACTCATTGTGACGGATGTCCTTCCGGGCGGTCGGTCGTCAGGGATGACTGGCGGACGGACCCGGAGCCATCGACGATCGGGACGATCGGGGAGGATGGCGAATGCGTTGAGGGTTGCATGCAAGGGTCCTGGCGGATGGTGTGCGATGGGGGGAGCGGTTTAACCCACTCCCCAAGGTTCCTTGACGGACGGAGTGTCTGATTGGTTCTGCGCGGGAGAGCGCATACGGCCGAAACCTTTCAGCACCCGGTCGGCAAGTTTGTAGAGATTCGGACTGTCCGTGACGATCGTGCGGGCCTTGTTGACGGGGGTGCGGCCCATCCAGTGCACCGCGGCCGCGGGGGAGGGACGCGAGACACGGCCCTCGGCGACGAAGAGGTCGCCGCTCTTCAACCAGCTCTTGTACTCCCGGCCGCCCTTGCCCATGTCCACCTGCTGCAGCCCGGCGGCCGCGGCGCGCTCCGCCATGAGCAGGTGGTGCACGATGCCCGGCGAGTAACGCGCGAACTCGGGATCGTAGGCGGGGAACCAGCCGACCAGGGTGGTCGCGGTACGCAGGCCGAAGTGCCCGGCGACGGGCGTGTCCCCGGCGTAGACCATGGTGAGGATGCCCGCGAAGCTCTCGGAGTTCGCCGCGTGCATCTCCTCGATCAGCTCGACGATCCAGGGCTGGGCGAACCGGTCGACGCGGCCCGTCCGCTGGTACTGGTTGGACTTCCAGTTCGTGAGCGTGCGCAGCGTGGCCGGATCGGCCGAGGCCCACTCGAAGCGCACCTCGCCCTGCTCCCGGCCCATCTTGCGCTCCTTGTAGCGCACGGTCTTGAGGTTCTTCGGGGAGTTGGTCTTGACCTGCTCGATGTAGGCGTCGAACCCGACGCTGAGGTCCATGATCGGTGCCGGACGCACGTCCGACTGGTACGGGGCGAACGTCGGCTGGCCGGCGACCAGGTGGTCGAAGTCGAAGACCGACAGCCTGCAGACGCGCAGCAACTCCCGCACGTTCAGCTTGAGGTCGGGAACCGAGATCAGGCCGTGGCAGGTGGTGAGGAAGCCGCCCAGCGGCTTGCCGATGCCGAAGTTGTGGCGCTCGTGCGGGAAGAAGCCCACGATCTTGCCGCCGTCCTGGATGACGGCGACACGCACGTAGTCGCGCAGGCGCCCCATGGCGAGCGCGAACTCCACGGAGAGGAAGGGGTTGTCCAGGGACTTGTCGGCCACCTGCAACTCCCGCCACCGGGAGATCTCGGACTCCCCGAGGTCCCCGGGACGGACGACGACGATGTTCACCTTGACCCGACCCCCTGCTCACTCTGCACTTTTGTGTTCCCCCGGTACAACACGCGTAGTACGTATATGAAGCCGCCAAGCACCGCGATCGTCGCGACTCCAGCGCGAGGCGACCATGCGTCAAAGGTCAGCATGGCAGCGGCCAGGAGAACGTTTATGACCAGGCTTGCCGCTGCCCCAACTGATAGTGCCGCAACAGGGTCACGATCACGCAACAGTCCTACCACTGCGACCCCGGGGACCACCAAAAGGAACATTGGGGTAAGAATCAGGCGTAGTGGAGTGTCGATGTCGGCTAACGCGATCACGGCCCCCGCTATGCATGCGAAGGTGAGCGCCCATGTGAGCACCCTTCGGTTGATCGACATCTCCGGGCTCCTGGGTTGGTAATGAGGTGACTGATCGGGCCTTCATGTGACCAATCACTCAGCATGGACGTCAATGCCGACGCTTGGCACGAGTCCATGGTTTACCGGATCCCCAAGAGAAGTATCCGTGTTAGGTAAAACCGCACCGGGAAGTCAGCCGGTCTCCTCCTCCGTGCCGGGGGTCGTCGAGGGCGTCGGCGTCGGCTGCGGCGGCGGGTCCTCCGGGGGGTCGGATGCCTCCGGTCCAGGACTTTCCCACCAGATGGCACAGCTGGAGTTGCCCCCCGCGGACCGGAAGGCGACCCGCCCCGACCCGCTCTCCGTGGGGTCTGCGGCAGTGACCCAAATCACGCCCCTCGCTCCGGCCTTCAGCCGCCCGCTCCGGGGATGCACGTTCAGCCCGCCGGAGGTGGTCGCCGACCACGAGACCGGGGCGCCGCTCGCCGCGAGCCGGATCTGCCCGGCACCCTCCCCGATGTCCGAGGGGCACGAGACGGTCAGCCGGCCGGTCGCGGGCGGCGGGGTGGCCCTGCGGGTGGCGCGGGGCCGGTCGGCCGTGGGCCGCCCGGTCGTCGCCGGGCGCGCGGCGGTGGGAGCGGGCCTGGGAGACCTGGTGCGCGCGGCGGTCGGGGTCGGCGCGGGCTCCGTCCCGGCTCCCGGGTCCGGCTCCGTGCCCGTTTCGGGGTCCGCCTCCTCGTCCGCCGGGAGCGGGGACGACGGGCTCGGGTCGGGGCCGGGCTCCAGGGTGATCAGTGCCGCGTCGGGGCGGGGCGCCGCCTGGACGTCTCCCCGCTCCCCTCCGACCAGTTCCCGCCCGCCCACCACGGCCACCGCCCCGGTCGCCGCCAGCACACACACCGCCGCCAGCGCCAGCGGCCCCTTGTGCCCGCGCCGCCGCCTGCGCTGCGCGGGCAGCACCGCCGTCTCCCGACCGGCGCCCCCGTCCGCGCCCCGCCCCGCTCCGCCGCCGGTCGCGCGCGGAATCCGGCCGTCGGCCGTGCGCGGGGTTCCGGTGCCGGCTGTCCGGGGTGCCCCGCCGTCGGCCGTCCCGTGCGTCCCCCGGGCCGGTGCCGTGGTCCCGTGCGTTCCCTGAGCCGGTGCCGTGGTCCCGTGTGTACCCTGAGCCGGTGCCGTGGTCCCGTGCCGGGACTCCACGCCCGCCGGGGGTGTCGCGTGGCGGGGCTCGGCGTTCGCCGGAGCCGCCATCACGTACTGAGGCGCGCGGGGCCCGTTCACCTGGGGGTACCGCTCCTCGTCCCCGGAAGCCCGCGCCGGGTGCCCGGCGCCGCCTTCCACCGCGGAGACCGCGGGGACCGGACGGTCCCGCCACTCGCCGTGCGCTCCCCGCTCTCCCCGCCGCCCGGGTCCGCCCTGCCCGTCTCGCCCGCCGTGCCCGTCGTGCCCGCCGGACCGTCCCATGCCGGTGGCCTCGTCGCGCCGGTCGCGGTTCCGCCGCCCCTCGCCGCCACGCCTCGACGGCCACCGGCGGGTGCCCGTACGCCGTTCCACCGCCGTGGGGAACCCCGCACGGTCGAAGTGGTCGCCCTCGGCGACGATGGCGTCGCGGGTGTCGCGCAGGTCCGGGTTCAGGCAGGTCTCGATCATCCGGCGGCGCAGCGAGAGCGGGGGGAGGGCCACCGGCACGAGGTCGAGCAACCGCCCGGCCGAAACGTGCCGGTCCCTACGCTCGACGCAGACCTCGCAGCGCCCGATGTGCGCGGAGAGCCGCCTGCGCAGCATCGTGGTGAGCGGCCCCTCCCACGAGTCCACCATCGCCGACAGGTCGGGGCAGTGCGCGCGGCCGACCTTGGCGAGCACCACGGCGCCGGCCGCGTTCTCCAGGTGGTCGCGGGCCCGGCCGAGCCTGGCCGCGGCCTGCCGGGAGCTCAGCCCGAGCACCGCGCCCGCCTCGCCGGTACTGAGGCCGTGGCGGAGCGACAGCTCCAGCACCTCGCGCTCCTGCGTGCTCAGCTCCGCCAGCGTCTCGTACACCAGCGCGGCCAGTTCACGCTCGCCCGGGTCGTCGTGCACGTCCGGTCCGAGCTCCGGTCCGGGCACGCGCGCCCCGCGCGCCCCGCCCCCGCACCGGAACCGGGTGAGCGCGTACAGCCAGGCGCGCAGCCGGCCGGGCTCGCGCAGCCGGTCCGCGCACCCCTGGGCCGTCACCAGGGCGTCGTGGACGGCCTCGGCGGCGGCGTCCCGGTCGCCCAGCAGCGAGTGGGCGTAGTCGTTGAGACGTTCGGCATAGGAGTCGTACAGGCTCGCGGGCGCCGCCATGTCGGCACGCCGCAGCGCCGCAACGAGCTGTTGGTCGTCGGTTCGGCCGACGGCCGGCCATCCGGGCACGGACATTCCTCCCCGCAGGACGGGCTCGCGGGCGTCACCGCCGCCCGCTCCAGGCCCCACACGCGTAGGACGCCACCTCATCCCACCCGGTTGACGAAAGGCCGCATATCATGCCTACCGGGTATGACATGGGAAAATTGCGACGGCTGGTGTCGATGTGACACCAGCCGAAGCGGGGAGAGGAGATGCGCGAGGGTCAGCAGTTGGGGGCGCAGAGGCGGCGCTTCATGCCCTCCAGGAAGAACTTGCGGACCTCCAGGATGTCCTTGGCGATGTACGCCTCACCGCCGGTCGCCTTGGCCAGGGCCGCCATCTGGCGCCTGCCCTTGGGGGCGTCGGGGCCGAAGGCGATGATCAGCACGCTGACCGGCTTCTCCGGGTCGTACTGCTCCTTGAGCCTCCTGATGATCTCCTGGTCGCCGATCCCGCCGTCGGGGTCGTCGTTGCCCGCCCCGTCGGTGAGGATCAGCACCGTGTTGATCTTGTCGCTCTGGTACTCCTCGGTCATCTGCTCGTAGGCGGCGGCGAGGGCGTCGTTGAGCCCGGTGTCGCCGGTCGCCTTGGCCCGGGTCGCGGCCAGCTTCCGGTTGATCAGGTCCCGGCGCAGCACACCGTTCAGATTCTCGGTGAGCGGGCCGACCGAGACCGTCTCGCGGTAGTCGACCCCCCGGCCGTCGAGATGGGTGGCGAACTCCCAGAGCCCCATCTCGCTCTTGGCCGGGAACAGCTTCATGCCCTCGATGGCGATCCTGGAGATCGCCTGCATCCGGGTCAGGTTGGTGCCCGGCACCGGCAGGGCCATGGTCCCGGAGACGTCCAGGAGGGTGACGAGCCTGGTGCCCAGCTTGATCCGGGACCAGGTCTGCGACATCTTCGCCACGGTCCTGTCGTCCGGCACCGGCAGCGCCTGCGGGGCCTTGGCCTGGAAGCCGTCGGAGCCGGAGATCGCCTTGCCGCCCTTGTCGTCCGGGGTGCGGAAGCCCTGATCCTGCAGGGTCTTCCGGGAGGCCTCGCTGCCCAGCTCCTTCTGGAACGCCTCGGCGGCCTTGCGCACCGCGGTGTCCTCGGCGACGATCACCATCGGGTAGTCGAGGCTGAGGGTGCCCTCGACCGGATACAGGGGCACGGTCGGCACCTCGGGCTTCTTGGCCCTGTTGAAGGCCCAGACGCCCTGTTCGGAGGCGATGCCCAGCGGGGCCTTGCTGCCCTTGACGCCCAGGCTGGACAGCAGCGCCTCCTGCTCGCGGACCGTCGAGGTCGACCCCGACAGGTTCTTGAGCGCGCCGACCAGCTGCTCGTCACCCGCGCCCGCGGCCTTGGCCACCCCGGAGGCGGCCAGCAGCGCGCCGAGCCCGGTGGCGTTCAGTGAGGGGTCCAGGACGAGCACGCGCACCTTGCGGCCGGGCCCGTCGACGTTGGCCACGTTCGCCGCGTTGATCATGCCGCTCCAGCTGGCCTCGCCGAAGCTCTTCTTCAAGGTCGGGACCACCGAGCCCGAGGCCGCCATCACGATCGGGGAGTGGGCCACCGAGGTGCCCGCGGCGGGCACGTCCACCTTCTTCACCCGGAGGGTGGAGATCCACAGGCCCGAATCGGGGATCCACACGTCCATGGCCGGGACCTTGCCGCCGACGCCGGCCAGGGACGAGGCCACGGTCGCCGGGACGGCCTTGCTCACCGTGACGGCCGCGCACCTGCCGTCGATCTCGTGGGCCGCCTTGTTGAAGCGGTCGGCGATCTGGGACAGGGCGGGCTGGATGTCGGGGGAGGCCGTCACCCGCAGCGGGAGCGCGTCGCCGGAGCACCCGCGGTCCCGGTTGATGACCACGAACGCGGCGACGCCGAGCAGCACCGCGAGAGCGACGGACCCGGCCAGCGGGACCAGTACCGCGCCGTGTCCCCTGCGCCGCCGCCGGGGCTGTTCCCGGTAGGGAGGGTAGCCGTCCTCGAGTTCATCCGTCCGGTGCCGTCCGCCCACGATGCCCTCTTCGGTGTCGATGCCAGGGGAGCCAGCGGGTCACCTTATCCGGAGGTTCGCCGCAATTCTCGTGGAACTGTACTGGGTGCGCTTACTGTGGCAAAACACCTCTTTTGCTGGGGTTATCACCGTATGTGAGTGCAGTGAGGCTTTGTGTTTCGGGAAATGAGATGGGATATAAGCGGAATTCAGTGACAGCAGGAGTGCCCGTGCCACGCCCTGTGGCCCTCCCGCGTGGCCACCGCCGCCAGCAGCACCGCCATGGCGGGATCGACCCACCACCAGCCGACGCCGTTCAGGGCGAGCCCGACGAGCACCCCCGCGGCGAGCAGCGCGCACATCAGGTTCTGAGTGCCCTCGCCGGCGGTCGCCGTCGAGCGCAGCCGGGCGCCCAGCCGGCGCTTGGCGAGCCCCAGCGCAGGCATGCCGACCACACTGACCGCCGTCACCGCGATCCCGAGCACGCTGGGCGCGGCGCGGTGGCCCGCGTCGAGGTCGTACGCCACATGGAGCACCAGATAGGGCGCGAGCAGCCAGAAGCTGATGGCCACCGCCCTGCGGGCCTTCTCCTCGGCGTCGGCCGAGAAGGTGCGGGCCCCGGTGAACCGCCAGACCACGATCAGGCTGGCCGCCGCCTCCACCAGGGCCGACATGCCCCAGCCGATGAGGGCGACGGAGTGTGCCGCAAACCCCGCCGCGATGCCGACCGCGCTCTCGGCGCCCAGCCAGACCAGGGTGGCCAGGGAGAGAAGCCGGGCCCGGCGGGCGTCGCGCAGCCACGCGGCGCTCGCCGCCGACGGCGGCGCCACCGCCCTCTTCTCGGCCACACTCTGCTCGGCCACGGTGACCTCCGGATCGCGATCGACAGCGGTCAGTAATTTACCGGTGACGCAAAGCGCTCAGGCGGGAAAGCCGCAAAGCTCCGGCAACAACGAGGGCGTACTCTCACGAGGCGGACGTGTCATCAGATCACGCATGTCACCGGGACATCGCCTGTGCCCCGACCGGAGGGAAATCCGTGCCGTTCACGCCCAGCCACGTCGCCGCGGTGCTGCCCCTGATCTCCTCGGAGCGGGTCCGCAGAGTGCTCGACCCCTGGGCTCTCGCCCTGGGCGCCATGGTGCCCGACCTGCCGATCTTCTTCCCCTTCCTGCCCGACTACCGGGTGTGGCACTCTCTCAGGGGCGTTTTCACGATCGACCCGTTCGCCGTCGTCGTGCTGCTCGCGGTCTTCCACCTGGCGCTCCGTGACCCGCTGACCACGCTGCTGCCCCCGTCCCTGGCGGGCCGCGCCGCCGCGCTGCGCCCCGGCATGTACGGCCTGCGGCGGCTGCCCGCCGTCGTCGCCGGAGGCGTCGTGGGAGCCCTCACCCACAAGGCGTGGGACTCCTTCACCCACTCCTACAGTTCCGCGATGTGGGGCTGGCCGTGGCTGGACACCCGGGTGGCCGGTGTGATCCCGCTGTTCCGCCTGCTGCAGTACACGTCCACGGTGGTCGGCCTGGCGGTCGTCGTCTGGTGGGCGGCGCGCGGCCTGTCCAGGATGGAGCCGCGCGACCTGCCGGAACGGCTGAGCCTGCCCGCCGGTGAGCGCACCGCCGTGCTCCTGGCCACCGTCGTGTCGATCGCGCTCGGCGCGGTCGCCTGGCCGCTGGTCTTCCCCCCGCACGGCATCGCCTCGCTGGTGACCAGGGTAGGTGCGGGGATGTTCGCCGGCTGCTGCGCCATGCTGCTCGTGTACGCGCTGATATGGCAGCTCAGGCGGGTCATGGCAGTATTCGAGAGTGCCTGACATCGCGGACCCCCGCCTCGCCGACTACGCCAACCTGCGCGACGTCGAGCTGCGCAAGAGCATGGAGGCCGAGCACGGCCTCTTCATCGCCGAGGGGGAGAAGGTGATCCGCCGCGCCGTCGCGGCGGGCTACCCCGTGCGCTCCGTTCTGCTCACCCCCCGCTGGGCCGAGCCGCTCGCCGACGTCCTCGACGGGCTCGGAGACCGTGTCTACGTGGTCGACGACGCCGTCGTGGAGGGCATCACCGGCTTCCCGGTGCACCGCGGCGCCCTCGCCGCGATGGAACGGCTCCCCGTCCCCACGGTGGCGCGGCTCCTGTCCGGCCTGCCCGATGGTTCTCCGGGGGAGGGGCCCGTCGCGCCGCCGCGCCGCGTCGTCGTCCTGGAGGACCTCGTCGACCACGGGAACGTGGGCGCGATCTTCCGGTGCGCCGCCGCGCTGGGCGTGGAGGCGGTGGTCCTCTCGCCGCGCTGCGCCGATCCCCTGTATCGCAGGTCGGTGAAGGTCTCGATGGGGGCGGTCTTCGCGATTCCGTACGCGCGGATGGCCGACTGGTACGGGGGCCTGGCGGAGTTGCGGGAGGCGGGCTTCCAGACGCTGGCGCTCACCCCCGACCAGTCCGCCACGCCGATCGACCGGGTCGCCATGGCCGAGCGGGTGGCGTTGCTCCTCGGCTCGGAGGGCGACGGCCTGTCGTCTCGCTGGCTGCGCGAGGCCGACGAGGCGGTGTGCATCCCGATGAGCCCGGCGGCGATGGACCTCGGGGTCGACTCCCTCAACGTGGTGGCCGCCGCGGCCATCGCCTGCCACGGCCTGATGCGCGGCGGCTCGGCGGATCCGCCCCGCCGGCGGGGCTGACCATATCGCCGGCGCCTGTTGCCCGGGGTTCTCCGCGGAGACCGCGGTCTGTCGCGACGCGTCGCCGGAGAATCGTCCGGGCCCGGCCGTCCGGAACTCCGTTTCGAAGCCCGGAGGCTTGTCCGGGACACGGTTTTCCTCTCGGGAAATGTCGTGACACACGTTTCCCGAGAAGAAAACCGGGATGTTTCGGCGGCCGGCGCTGCGGCGGCATGACGCCTGATCCGGCGTGGCGGAGGCGGCGACCGCCGAGCCGTCGCCGGAGCGTCAGTTGTCGGGAACCGGGCGGCGCATGTCCTCTTCGATCTCCTCGTCGGGGCGGGGGGTGGGGTGGGCGCCGGCCCAGGCCCGGTACCCCGCGAGGCTCTCGTGTATCTCGGCGGTCTTCTCGGCGGAGGCGAGGACGGGAGCCGCGGAGACGACCTCGGCCGTGGCCCCGGCGGCGGCGAACTGAGCCGACATCGTCACAGGTGCGACGAGGGCTGCGGCCGCCATCGTTCCGGCGGCGAGAGCGTTTCTCATCACGGGCATGAGGGATCACCCTCCAAGATGAATCGGTTGCGCCTCGGGCGACGCCCGGGCTGACGGAACGCCGAGTCGGTACCAGGGAAACGTCGACCCGGCGTGGAACCTGGATTCCACGGTAGCCGTAATGCATTTCCGCGGTCATCTGGAAAAGCACAAAGCCTTGGGGTGATCGGATTACCCCCCGATGACGGACGGAAATCGGAAGAGGCGGGACTCCGGTCATGCCCTTCCCGCCGAAGGCCCGTATCCCGGAGAAACGCCCCCGGGAACCGGTGTGCAATATCCCGGTAGGTCATCACGCGGGGGCGGCCTTCGGGAGGAGGGATCCGCCGATCCGCCGGTCGCCTTCCCCCGGAGCACTCCGGCGGCAGCCGGGAGCGGAGGCGGTCCGGTCGGCTGCCGTGGCGGGTGATGCCGGGTGTCCCCTCGGCGGCGTACGACTCGCACGGGAACCCGTGCGCCGCGCGCCCGTCGGGTGGCCGGCACGTCCTGGGGCGGCGGGTTCACCCGCTCGACCCCGACGCGGGGTTCCCTCGGCCGGCGATCGGGCTCCGGTGTGACGGCGCGGGTTCCCCCGGTCGGCGATCGGGCTCCGGTGCGACGGTTTCTTCGTGACAATCGCCTCATCCCGCGATTTCACGGATGCGTCCCCGCAGGCAGCGGCCGCGCCCACCTTATCTCTTTGTTCATGATAACAGGGCAAAAAATGCATTATATGGGCGCGGGAAATACCGTAAAATCCTCGGTGAATGGTGAACCGGATTTATGGGGGGCGCGTCGCTTCCAATGTGAGGGTCAAAACATCGGCGTCCGCGCTCCTCCCTCCCCGGCTCCGGGTGCGGGGAGAGAGCGGGTGAAGAGGGCGGCGGCGCAGCGGGCGGTGTCCGCGGTGATCGCCCTGGCGGGCCTCTGCTACCTGGGGTACGCCCTGCTCTTCAGAACGCAGGGCGAGGCCGACAGCGTGTCCAGCATCCTGACGGCTCTGCTGACCCTGCTCGGGGTCTTCGGCTTCTTCGCGCCTCCGCGGCGGACCACGGGGGATCTGAACCAGATCATCCGCCCGCTCCGGGCGGAGATGCGCGCGATCCTGGGGAAGGAGGCGCGACGGCGGCGCCTGCTCGGTTCCCGGATCCTGCCGATGGCGCTGCGGAGCAGGAACGGCGAGCGCGGCCGGGGCTCGATCCTGTACATCGGCCCCGCCGACGGCACTCCCGTCACCGCGCAGGAGTTCGGCCGCCGGATCGCCGCGCTCGTCACCGGGAACACCCTGCACCGGGCCGTCATCCACGGCGCCACCGGCGGGGGGAAGACCACGCTCGCCCTGCTGATGGCACGCGGGCTGCTGGAGGGCGACTCCGCGCGGCTGCCCGTCCTGCTCTCCATGGCCTCGTGGGACCCGGCGGAACCGCTCGACTCCTGGCTCGGCCGGCAGATCATGAACACGTACGAGAGCGCGCGGGCCTTCGAGGACGCCGGGCAACTGCTCGACCAGCTCGTCTTCAACGCCACCCCGGTCTTCGTGTTCGACGGGCTCGACGAGCTCCCCCGGGGCACGGCCGGTGAGGCGATGCGACAGATCTCCGACCGGATACCGGCCGGCGTCGCGGTCATCGTGCTCTGCGGATCGCGCAGGCGTATCGGGCATCTCCCCGGGCTGGGGGGCTGGTCCGGCTACGACATCCTGCGCCTCACCGCCGAGGCCGTCCACCGCTACCTCGCCTTTCCCGCCACGGCCGGGGCGCGGGTGGACCCGGGATCCCCCCAGGCGGAAGTGCTGAGCAGTCCCCTCTATCTGAGCCTGTTCCATCGACTGGTCGCCGCGGGGAAGGCGAGGCCGGAGGAGTTCCTGGCCGCGACCGACTCCCCGCCGCGCGAGCTGCGGGACTTCCTCATCGACCGCTACGTGGAGGACGCGCTCTCCTGCGACGGGGAACTGCTGCGCAGCAGGGACGGCCGCCACCTCGGCTTCCTCGCCTACCAGCTCCACACGCGGGGCTTCAGCGGCTTCTCCTGGTGGCGCGTCCACGAGGCCATCCCGCCCGCGTGGATGGCGATGCTCTTCGGGCTGACCGTCGGCCCCGCCTACCAGCTCGCCCTGCAACTGCCCGACGGGCTCACCCGGGGCTTCGCCATCGGCACGACGACCGGGGTGATCCTCGGCGCCACCCGCGGGATGGTCTTCGGCGCGGTGCCCGCCGCGATCATGGGCGCGGTCTCGGGCCTCGTGGTCTTCCTGCTGGGCCGCGCCGTCCTGCCCCCGGGGATCGCGGTCGTGGACGCCGTCCAGTGCGGCACCGCGATCGCGGTCGTCGCCTTCGGCAAGGCGAAGGCCCGGGACGGGGTCGTGCGCCCGCTGCTGCTCGTCGCGGCGGCGGGGACGGCGTCCGCCGCCGCCACCGTGATCGTGCAGCGCCGGCTCCTGGTGGACGGGTACGTCGACCGCCGGTTCACCGGCGTGCTGCTCGCGGTCGCGCTGGGGGTCGGGGTCGCCGTCCTGGCGGCCCGCCTCCTGGTCCCGGGGCCCGCGGTGCTCACTCCGGCGCGGGTCGGTTTCCGGCTCCGCCGGGGCGTCCACGGACCGCGGAGGATCGTCGCCGGCGTCGTCGCGGCGGTACCGGTCGGCCTCGCGGGCGGGATCACGGGCGCGTTCAGACACGACCTCGCCTACGGCGCCGCCCTGGCCTTCTCCTTCGGGCTCATGGCGGGCGTGCCGGTCGGGGTCGTGGGCGGCCTCGTCAGCTGGGCGGGCGTCACGGAGCGCGGCGGCCCGCGGCGCAGGCGTGCGGTCCCCGTCGTCAGCCCCGGCAGCCTGCTCCGCGATGACGTGGCGACGTTCGCGATCAGCGTGGTGGGGGTCGGCCTGGCCTCGACGCTCGCCCTGGCCGCGCTCCTCGGGCCGATGTCCGGCCTGCTCGACGAGATCGTCCGCGTCTCGGAGCTGCGGCTGGGGGTCGAGGACGGGCTGCTGTTCGGGCTGACGATCGGCGTGATCGTGGCGAGCTTCAACACGGCGTGCCTCGCCTACTTCATGTCGCTGACGTGGTTCGTGGTGACGCGGAGGCTGCCCTGGAGGTTCATCCGGTTCGCCGACCGGATGTGCGCGCGGGAGATCCTGCGGAGGGAGGGGGTGCTGTACCAGTTCAGGAACGACGACATCAAGATCCGTCTCGCCCACCGCTTCGAGCCGCGGTGCCGCTGCGAGGAGACGGGCCGGCGCGGAACGGGCGGGAGGCGCCGGGCCGGTGGCAGGCACGGCGCGGACGGGCGCGACCCCGGCGGGATCGCGACCATGGCCTGAGGGACACGACCCCCCGCCGGTGCCCTGACGGGCGAGCGGTCAGAGGGCGGCCGGGCCCGGGGCCTGACCGCTCGCCCAGTCGAGCAGGCGCGTGGCCGTCTGGAACCGCCGCTCCGACTTGGAGTCGCCGAGGATGACCCCGATGATCCGGCGGCCGTCGCGGTCGGCGGCGAATGACAGGCAGTATCCGGCGGCGTCGGTGTAGCCGGTCTTGACGCCCAGCGCCCCCGGGGTCTTGCCGAGGAGCTTGTTGCTGTTGGTCCAGACGTGGGCCCGGTGCACCTTGGTCTTGGCCACGACGTGCCGCCTGGTGGCGGCGATAACCCGGAAGGCCGGGTCGCGCAGGGCGACGTCGGCCAGCTTCGCCTGATCGGCGGCGGTGGAGTAGCCGGGTTTCGGCTTGGGCAGCCCGTCGGCGTTCGCGTAACCGGTGTCGGCCAGCGCGAGGGAGCGGGCCGCGGCGTTCATCTTCGCCACGAACCGGGCGTTACCCGGACCGTAGACGCGGGCCAGCGCGTGGGAGGCGTCGGCTCCCGAGGACAGCATGACCCCGTAGAGCAGGTCCCGCACCGTCAGACGCTCCCCCGCGCGCAGCGAGGCGTGAGTCGCGCCGTTGCGCGCCGCGTGTTTGACGTCGGCCGCGGTGACCGTCACCGTGTCGTCCAGCCGGGCCTCCCGGAGCACGACGTACGCCGTCATGACCTTGGTGAGGCTGGCCACCGGCATCCGGCGCGTCGCCTGCTTGCTGAGATGGACCGTCCCCGTCGCCGGCTCGTACACGAACGCGGCCCGCGCGGGCACCGCCGGTGCCTTGCTGCGGGCGGTCCCCGTCGCGGGACGGACGCCCGGCTGGGAGACACCGGCGGAGGGCCCGGCGGCGCGGGTGACCGGCGCGGCGGCCGGAGTCGCGGCGCCGGGGCCCACGGCGAGGGCGGGCGCCGCGGGAACGGCGGCCAGTGCGGTCACCGTGGCCAGTGCGGCGCAGGTCGTCAGGTGGATTCCCCCGGTCTGCATGGGAGCCATGGTGGCAGAGTTCACCGGCAATATGTCGGCTTCGGGTTTCGGCCCTGGGAAATATGGCAGCAGGGTTACATGGCCAGGGGCAAGGAGACTCCATCCTCATCCGGACCGGTGCCCGGCGCGGGCGGGCGGCCCCGCGGGCGCTCAGACCGCGGCGAGCCTCTCGGCCTCGCGGCGGGCGGCTCTGCGGCGGCGCCAGCGCACGAACCCGATGACCGCGGCGACCACCGCCACGGCGGCCAGCGCCGCCAGCAGCGGCGACTGCGCCGCCAGCTTCAGCCAGCCCCAGATCACCGAGTAGAGGCCGAGGTACGTCACCGGCACCCAGGTCAGGCAGCCGAGCGCGGCGGCCACGACGTACCAGGGGTAGGAGATCCGCAGCACGCCGGCCACCCAGGGCAGCGTGTGGCGGAGGCCGGGCACCCAGAAGCAGGCGTAGACGGCGAATGCGCCCCACTTCCGCACGGCGTTCTCGACCTTGAGGATCTTCTCCTCGGAGATCTTCTTCCCGAGGCGGGACGCGTAGATCCTGGGACCCAGCCGGTGGCCGATCCAGTAGTAGGCCTGGAAGGCGGCGAACAGGCCGACACCGCCGAGGATCATCGGCCAGAGCAGGACGGATATGCCCAGGAAGGAGGCGGGGTCGGAGTCGAGGGTCCCCACCACAACAGGTCGCATTCTGAACATCACCGCCACGGTCGTTCGGCCTGCTCTTTCACGATATTAGGTCAGGCTTACCTCAGCTTGAATCACGGGAGGTCATTACGGACCCCGGCCCCTGCAAGCGGACGTCAACCCGAGAGCAAGAACCACGGCGTACACCTGTGTGTGACTAAGGAAGGTGTCTGTCATGAGTCCGCGTAGCAGTGTGGCGCCGGTGGTGGCGAGCGGGACCGCGAGTGTTGTCAAGCTGCTCGTCGCCACGCTGGCCTTCACCGGAGCCTACCTGGGGGTGGAGAGCACCCGCGGCGACTCCACACAGGCCGGACGGGGCCCGGCGGCCCAGGCCCCGGTGCGCACGGTGATCCTGTCGTCGGAGTCGATGCCGGCCACCACGGAGGAGGCGGCCGCGGCGGCGACCGCCCCGGAGCCGCCCGCACGGCGGGCCCCGGCGAAGGGCGTGGTGACCGTCAGCAAGCTCACCGCCTCCGGCTCGTGCACCAGGCCGTACCGGATCCGGAGCGTGGTCGGCGGCGACGACCCCAAGGCCGCGGTCTCCTACGACTGGCGCCTGGAGCGCTGGAGCCCGGCCAGCCGCGACTGGCGCATCTACCTGACCGCGAGCTCCGGCTTCACCGGGGGCCGCCAGACCGTCGAGTGGCAGCCGCGGGTCGTCAACAACCCCGGCTGGTACCGGGCGGTGCTCTCGGTCTCCGGCAAGCGGACCCCGTTGCGCAGCGAGAAGTTCCTCGTCAGCTGCTGAGCCGGCCGCTCGCCCGTCCACCCGGCGGGTCGCCGGGGCGGCACCCACCGGCCCCGAGGACCCCGGGGCGGTGCCCACCGGCTTATCGACGGCACCTGCGGCGGGCGCGCAGGCACCCGGGGCGGCGCCCGGCCGCCCCGGAGGGATGCCGGTCAGCCGCCGAGGGAGCGTTGCGCAGCCTCCACCCAGCGGCTGACGCCGACCCGCTCCGCGACCGCCAGGGCGTTCTCGTAGTGCGGCTTGACCGCGTCGGTGAAGCCCAGCCGCAGCGCCAGGTCGCCCAGGGTCAGCGAGACCGGCCACAGCGCCACCACACCCGTGCCCGCGCCCGCGATCCGGTCCGCGAACGGCTTCAGCGTGTCGTACGCCTCGGTCATCCGCTCCCTGTCGTCCAGCAGCATCCCGGCCAGAGCCCGCCAGATCATCGCCAGCTCGTACAGGAAGTCGGGGCGCACCGGGGTCTTCACCGCGATGACCGCCTTCGCGTCGCGCGTGTGGCCCGCCGAGGCCAGGGCCACCGCGTAGGCGTCGAGAGTCCACTTGGCGCCGCGCTGGTGGGCCTCGGCCAGCGGCTCCACCATCTCGGCGGCCCGGCCGTTGACCAGGTGCAGGCAGAACGCGGTGATCAGCGGCAGGTCCTGGCGGCCCTCCAGCATGCCCGCCCGCGCGGTCAGCCGGGCGGCGTCGCGATAGGCGCGCTCCGCCCCCGCGAAGTCGCCGGCGATCATCAGCCGCTGCCCGGCGTACCAGGCGGCCACGGCGGCCGGCGCGGACAGGCCGTACTGCCTGGCCAGCTTCTCGGCGGCGGCCACGTGCGCGTCGGCCTCGGCGAACGCGCCCGAGGCGGCGGCGCACTCCATCAGCACCAGGTGGGCCAGGGCCTGCACCGAGACCTGCCCGGTCGTCTTGCCGACCTCCAGCAGTTCCCGGCCGATGACCTCGCGCTCGCCGACCGGCGTGATGCCGTACGACTGACGCAGCCGGCCGCTCAACGCGGTCGCCAGCAGCGCGGGATCACCGCTCCGCCGGGCCAGCTCCTCGGCCTCCAGCGAGGCCTGCTCGCCCCGGGGGGTGGCCGAGCCCTCCAGCTCCAGCGCGAGCGTGGCCAGCAGGCTCGCCCGCAGCGACTGCTCGCCCGGGGGCAACTCGACCAGCGCCTGCTCGGCCACGTCGACGATCTCCCACGCGGTGCGGGTGAAGTCGCGGGACATGCCCTTGTGCGGAACGGCCAGCGAGGCCGCCACGCGGGCGGTGAGCTCCAGGTTGCCCAGCGGCAGCGCCGCGTCCATCGCCTCGCGGCGCCGCCTGCGGGCCGCGGCCATGTCGCCGCAGAGCGCCAGCGCCTTGATCAGCCGCAGCGTCAGCAGCAGCCGCTCCTTGGTCCTCTCCGGCGTGTGCGTGATGCCGGAGCGGTCGAAGGCGGCGATGGCCTGCTCCCACAGCGTGGCGGCCTCACGGTGGGCGAAGCGGCGCTCGGCCTGCTCGGCGGCGAGCCCGGCGTAGTGCACCGCCTTGGCGGCGGTGTCGGAGGTGCCCGCCGCGTCGTAGTGGTGAGCCAGCGCGGCCACGTCACCGGGGTTCCTGCGCTCGATCACCGCGGCCACCGCGGCGTGCAGGCGGGAGCGGCGCAGGCGGGAGGCGTCGGAGTACAGCGTGTCGCGGACCAGGTCGTGGTCGAAGCGGAGCAGGCCGGGGCCCGGCTCGGTGACCAGACCGGCCAGCAGCGCGGCCTCCACCGCGTCGACCACGGCCTCCTCGTCACCGGCCACGTCGACCAGCACGTCGACGTCGACGTCCCGGCCGATCACCGCGGCCTGCAGCAGGATCTGCTGGGACGGCGCGGGCAGCCGGGCGATCCGCCGGCGCAGCACGTCGCGGACCCCGGACGGCACGCCGGAGATCACCTCGGCGGCCGTCGCGCGGTCGCTCACCGCCTCGGCGTCGAGCAGGCGCACGGTCTCGCGGATGAAGAAGGGGTTGCCGCCGGTCCGCTCGACGATGGTGTTGACCGCGTCCTCGTCGACCTCGCGCACGCAGGTCGCCCGGACCAGCGCGGCCACCGCCTTGGTGTCGAGACCGGTCAGGTTCACCCGGACGGGGCCGAGCCTGGCCAGCGCGGCCAGCACGTCGGCCTGCCGGTCGCTCAGCTCGCTGTCACGGCAGGTCACCACCAGCAGCACCCGGCTGGCGGCCAGCAGGCTGGGCAGCGCGCGCAGCAGCGCCAGGGTCTGGTCGTCGGCCCAGTGCAGGTCCTCCAGGGTCAGCAGGACCGGCGTCTCCTTGGCGACGGCGGCCAGGTAGCCGCCCACCGCCCGGTGCAGCCGGAACCCGCCGGAGACCTCGTCGTCGGGCTCGGGGGCCGCGTCGTCGAGGAGCGGGGCGAGCAACTGGGCGTACTCGCCCGGCCCGACGGCGTTGACCAGGGTGCGGAGGATCTCCACCCACGCCCAGCCGGGCGGGGTGGCGCTGCTGTCGGGGCAGGCGCCCGAGGAGATGCTCCAGCCCTCCGCGGAGAGGTGCCGGATGAGCTGGCGGAGCAGGGTGGTCTTGCCCGCGCCCGCGTCACCGCTGACGATCGCGACGGTGAAACGGCCGGTCTTGGCTGCGGCCGCGGTGAGCTTGGCCAGCTCGGCGTCGCGGCCGACGAACGGCTCGGGCTCCAGCGGGGGCGGCTCCACCGGGGTCACCGCGGGCCGGGGCGGCCAGGTGTCGGCGGTCACCGGCGGGCGCGGCCGTGCCGTCGGCGCGGCCAGCTCCAGCCCCGGATCCTGGGCCAGGATGTCGGACTCCAGCTTGCGCAGCGCCGGACCCGGGTCGATGCCCAGCTCGTCGGAGAGGATCGTGCGCGCCTTGCGGAGCGCGGCCAGCGCGTCACCCTGGCGTCCGCACCGGTACAGGCCGAGGGCGAGCAGCCGCCAGCCCTCCTCGCGGAGCGGGTGCTCGGTGGTCAGCGCCTCCAGGTCGGGCACCGCCTCGGCGGCCAGGCCCATGCGCAGGCCGCTGTCGGCGTGTCGCTCGCGGGCCACCAGGCGCAGCTCGGCCAGCCGGTTGACCTCGGCCTCGGCCCACGGCTGGTCGGCGAAGTCGGCGTACGGGGTGCCGCGCCACAGCCCCAGCGCCTTCTCCAGGCCGACCCGCGCGGACGCGGGGTCGTCGCCTTCCAGTTGCTCCCCGGCGCTGCGCACCAGAGCCTCGAAGCGGAGCGCGTCGACCTGCTCGGGGGCGGCGCGCAGCGCGTAGCCGGAGGCCACGGTCACCAGCAGCCGGTTGGGGCCCCCACGCGGGCGGCCTGGCTCCAGCACCCTGCGCAGCCGGGAGATGTAGACCTGCAGGCCCGACTGGGCGCCCTTGGCCGTGTCGTCGTCCCACAGGTCGTACAGCAACGAGTCGACAGGCACGACCTGACCACGTGCCACGAGCAGGCGGGCCAGGACGGCACGCTGACGCAGCCCGCCTAGGTCGAGCTCGCCCTCACTGGAATACGCCTCGACCGGACCGAGAACCCGGAACGCCACCATGTCAGCCGCCACGCTATGCGGGCCTTCGAACGACACACAAGATATTTCCCAATCTAGCGGCTGATCGGCTCCTTTTCCGGGGCCGGGGTGGCGGCCTCACGCCGGCGCAGGAGTGCCCACGCGCCGAGCGCCAGTCCGCCGAAGGGGATTTCGACAGTGTAGGTCCAGAACCCGAAGAGCAACGCCGCGGCGGTCGCCGAGTCCAGCGGTGCGCCGAAGAAGACCAGGGCGCCGATCGTCCCCGCCTCCATTATCCCCGTTCCGCTGGGAGTCACCAAGGCGGTGGTCAGCACTCGGGACAGCGCGAAGGCGGCGATCGACTGGGCGAGCCCGGGATAGGCGCCCGTGGCGTGCAGGCACACGACCAGGATCAGCCACTGGAAGCCCAGGAAGAAGATCATGCCGAGTGTCAGGCCGGGCCAGCGGCGCCGCACGATCCCGGAGGTGTCGGCGCGCAGCTTGTGCAGCGCCTCCGATGCGGTGTGCTCGGAGAGGCGGACCCCCCGGGGAACCAGCCGGACGAGGGCGTCGAGGGCCCGGCCGAGCAGGTCGGCGGCGCGGTCCCAGTAGAGCGCGGCGGTCACCACCGCGACCAGCGCCAGGATGGACAGCACGCCCACCCGGCCCGCGTTGGTCACCGCCGGGTTGAGCTCCTGCCCGCTGGCCAGCAGGGCCACGATGCCCGCCGCGGGCAGCAGGAAACGGAACAGGGTGTTCCAGATGCCGCTGGTCAGCGTGGAGACCACCACGGCGCGGGTGGGGAAGCCCCAGCCCCTGGTCATCGCGAACGTCACCGCGACCCCGGCCGCGCCGCCGAACGGGAGCAGGTTGCTCACCGCGCTGCCGCCCGCGTTCAGCGTCAGGGCCTGCAGGTGGGTCAGGCCGGGCAGCGACGCGGTCAGCACGAACGTGTAGGCCAGCAGGCTCAGCAGCCAGACGGCGGCCATCAGCGCGACCGACTGGGGGCTCAGCGCGGCGAAGTGGGCGCCGATCTCCGGCCAGGAGACGTGCTTGCCCGTCAGGGCCCGCACGATCTGGGGCAGGAAGACGACGAGCGTGACAGCCAGCGCCAGCGACGCGACCGACAGCCCGATCTGGATAAGTTTGCTCCTCATGGCACCCCCATCACCAAGTGTGCCGGTCCGGGCTTCATCCTTTGGGAGGAATTTCGAACGGATGCCTCAGCCGGGACCCCAGGGGCGCGTCCCGCCGGACGTACCACTCGGTGCCGAAGACGAGACGGTAGAGCGGCTGGGGGATCTTGAGCAGCACCCCGAGCGTGCGGGTGTCGGCACCGGTGGCCTGGGAGGCGTGAGCCGCCATGCTCGCCCGTTTCTGACGGGCGAAGCGCCGCACGTTGACCCGGTGGGTGATCACCTCGCCGGGGGAGTAGGCCCGCTCGAAGGCCCGGATGTCGAGCTGGGGGTAGAACCTGACGGCGAGCCTCAGCGCCCGCAGCAGCGGGTCGCGGTTGACCGTGGCCTCCAGCACGATCGGGGTCCGCGCGATCTCCGCCGCCCGGCCGCCGACCCGGTGGACCTGGACGTGGTCGGGGTGCCCGTAGCCCCCGGCCGGGTCGTAGATCGTCAGCAGGTCGGCCTTCTCCTCGGTCAGGATCGCGGCCAGCCGCCGGGCGGCCTCCTCGGTGTCGGCGTCGATGAAGGCGTCACCCGGCCGGTCCTCGGCGATCCCGCCGTCGGGCGCCAGCCCCGAGTCGCCGTAGCCCAGGTTCACCACCCGGGCGCAGCCGAGGGCGGCCGCCGACTTGTACAGCTCGGCCAGGCGGGTGGCGCCCAGTTCCTCGCCGGGCTCGATGTCGGCCTGCCCCCGCTCGCCCGAGGTCGCCACGACGAGCACCACCCGGTGTCCCTCCGCGGCCAGCATCGCCATGGTGCCCGCGGTCAGCAGGGCCTCGTCGTCGGGGTGGGCGTGGAAGAACACTGCTGTCTTGACGGTGTCGATCAGGTTCACTCCGTTCGCGCGGTTCGGATGCGCCTTCGCGGGCACGCAGGCATGATCTCACGCGGGGCTACGCTGGCACGGTGAGGATCCTCCACGTCAGTGACTGTTACCTGCCGCGCCTGGGCGGCATCGAGGTCCAGGTCGCCGATCTGATCCGGACGCAGCGCCAGGCGGGTCACCACGTCGAGGTGGCGACCGCGACTCCGGGAGAGCCCCTGCCCGGCGTGCGGAGGATCGTCGCGAAACTCCCCTTCGACCTGCCCGTCCACCCGTTCGGGGTGCGTCACATGCTCCGGCTGATGACGGCGCGCCGCCCCGACGTGGTGCACGTACACACCGGTGCGATCTCGCCGTTCGCCTGGATGGGCGTGCGGGCGGCCGTGCGCGCGGGGCTGCCCGTGGTCGTGACCGTGCACAGCATGTGGGACCCGGTCACCCGCGCGGTCTACCGGGGGCTCAGGCTGCTGTACGGGTGGAACCGCTGGGGGCTGGTGGGCACGGCGGTGAGCGAGGCCGCCGCCGTGCCGATCCGCGCGGTGGCCGGTCACGGTGTGCCGGTGCACGTGGTCTCCAACGGCCTCGACGTCTCCGCCTGGCGCCCGGCCGGGGACGACCCGGATCCCGCGCGGCGGGAGCCGGGCGCGGAGGAGCGCGGGGCGGACCTCGCGGGTCACGGGCCGGGCGCGGAGGAGCGCGGGGCGGACCTCGCGCGGCGGGAGCCGGATCCCGCGCGGCGGGCCGGCTCGGCGGGGGGTGAGCCGGGTTCCGGGCGGTGCGCGACCGGCGCGGAGCCGGTGCACGTCGTCGCGGTGGGGCGGCTGGCGCCCCGCAAGCAGCCGGTGCGGCTGCTCAGACTCCTGAAGGAGGCCCGCGCCCAGGTGCCGCACGGGACACCCATGCGGGCCACCATCGTCGGGGACGGCCCGGCCCGTTCGCAGATGGAGCGCTACCTGCGGGCCAACGGCATGACCGGCTGGGTCTCCCTCCCCGGCCGCTACAGCCGCGACCGGATCCGCGAACTGCTCGCCTCGGCGGACGTCTTCGTCGCGCCCGCGCCCCGCGAGTCCTTCGGCCTGGCGGCGCTGGAGGCCCGGTCCGCGGGGGTCCCGGTGGTGGCCCGCGCGCAGAGCGGGGTCGCCGACTTCGTCCGTCCCGGCAAGGAAGGGCTGCTCGGCGGGAGCTTCGACGGCCTGGTGGCGTCGGTGGCCCGGCTGGTCCGCGACCGTGAGCTCCGCGAGTCGATCGCCGCCCACAACCGCGAGACCGAACCGGTCCGCAGTTCCTGGCCCGCGGTGCTGGAGGGCTTCGAGCGCTGCTACGAGGAGGCCCGCGCCCTCAAGTCCCGACGTACCCGCAAGCCCTGACGCGCCTTCGGATCCCGACGTGTTCACGGACCGGGCGTGTTTCCGGGTCCTGATGTGTCTGCGGTCGGTGTACGTTCCGGGTCCTGATGTGTCTGCGGTCGGCGTGTGTTCCGGGCCCCGGCGCGCTCGCGGCCCGGCGCGCCGCCTGCGGTGCGGGAAAGCGGAAAGCCCCTGCCGTGCGGCGGCAGGGGCTTTTCCCGGGATGTCCGTACGGCCGCCGCCCCGCGCTGCCCCCCCGCAGGCGGAGCGGCGACCGTACGTGGGTGCCTCCCGTCACCGGGAGGCACGTGGTCTCACTACGAGCAGGCGGCCGCGAGCTTGGCGGCGGCCTCCTGGGTCTTCTGGCCGAACGAGGCGGCTGCCGAGGCGGCGGCCGTCGGGTCGTTCGGGTCGATCTTGAGCGAGCCGAACGCGTCCGCGAGTTCGGTGAGCGCGGTGGCCAGCTCGCCGTCGGCCTTGCCCGCCAGCTCCTTCAGGTCGGCGGAGAGCTTCGCCCCGGCCTCGTTGAGCTTGTTCGGGTCGGCGACACCGGCCGTCGCGGAGGCGGTGTAGTCCGAGAAAGCCTTCGACCACGCGGCCCCGCTGCAGATCTCGCTGTTGGCGGAGCTGCCGCAGGCGGTGGCGGTCAAAGAGATGAGAGCGACCCCCGCGGTGAGAAGACCGATGCGGCGGGAGGAGAGGGCGCTGAACATTTCTGCCTTTCATTGTTTTTTGTGACAGTCAGAACTGTAGGGGCGCCTTCTTGCGAGCCGCTTTCACGGCGCTTACAGGAGTGACTCCGGTGACCCAAGGTGATTCCCCGCCTGCTCCGGGTAAGAGCGGGGCATGGCCGAGGTGATGATCGATCCAGCGTCCGGGCAGCACTCGCTCAAGCGGGTCATCGGGCGCCGGACGCTGCTGCTGTTCGTCGTGGGCGACATCCTCGGCGCGGGGATATACGCGCTGGTGGGGAAGGCCGCCGGGCAGGTCGGCGGGGCGCTGTGGGTGCCGTTCCTCGTCGCCTTCGTGCTGGCCGCGCTGACGGCGACGGCCTATGCCGAACTCGTCGGTAAATACCCACGCGCGGCGGGTGCGGCGCTTTACGTGAACAAGGCGTTTAATATCCCTTTTGTCACATTCATTGTCGCCTTCGCCGTCCTGATGAGTGGCATCACGTCCGCGGGCGCCGCCGCGCGGGCGTTCGGCGGCCGCTATCTGGCGGAGTTCGTCACGCTGCCGGTCGTCGTCGGGGCGTTCGTCTTCCTCGGTCTGGTCGCGCTGGTGAACTTCGCCGGCATCTCCGAGTCGGTCAAGGTCAACGTTGCCCTGACGATCGTCGAGGCGTTCGGTCTGCTGGTCATCATCGCGATCGGGGTCTACGCGTTGCTGACCGGCGACGGCGAGCCCGCACGGGCTCTGGAGTTCCACCCGGCCAACGGCGCATTCCTGGGGGTCCTGGGCGGTACGGCCCTCGCCTTCTACGCCCTGCTCGGCTTCGAGGACTCGGTCAACCTCGCCGAGGAGGCCAGGAACCCGCAGCGTGACTTCCCCCGCGCGCTCTTCGGCGGGCTGGCCGTCACGGCGCTCATCTACCTGGCGGTCGCCTTCACCGCCACCATGCTGGTCGACACCAGGACGCTGACCGATTCCTCCGGGCCGCTGCTGGAGGTCGTCAAGGTCGCCGGGCTCGCGTTCCCGCCCAAGCTGTTCGCGCTCATCGCGCTGCTCGCCGTGGGCAACACCGCACTGATCAACATGCTCATGGCCTCGCGCCTCGTCTACGGCATGGCGCGCGAGGGAATCGTGCCGCGGCTCTTCGCGGCGGTCCACCCCACGAGGTCCACTCCGTGGGTGGCCATCGTCTTCACGGTGGGGGTCGCGGCGGTGCTGGTCGCCACCGGCGACGTGGGCGACCTGGCCGACACCACGGTGTTCCTGCTGCTGTGCGTGTTCGCCATGGTCAACGTGGCCGTGCTCGTCCTGCGCGGGGACCGGGTGGAACACGATCACTTCAGGGCGCCGGGCTGGATGCCGGCGCTGGGAGCGGTGGTCTGCGTCGTCCTGGCGCTGCCGGTGACGGGACGTGACGCCTATGTCTACATACGCGCCGGGGTGCTGGTCGCGATCGGCGTGATCCTCTGGTTCGTCAACCGGCTGTTCCTGGCGGCGGGGAAGCCGGAGGCGGAGGGGGGTTCAGAAAGGGAGCACCCGTCCTGAGGGCGTGCGGAGGTCAAGAGGGGTGGGTCTGCGAGGCGGCCGGGGCTTCTGAGTGATTAGGACCTTTTTCACGTCGTACTCCCTCTTTGTTGGAGTTTGAGAGAGCCTACGTCAGGCGACTGACCTTTTCCGGGATTTCCGGACCGCGCACCGGCCGTAGGGGGGTCCGGCCGGGCGGTGGCGGGCCGGGACCGGGCGGTCGCACCACGACGGGCGGTGCCCGGGTCGGGGGGGCCGACCTCCGGCGTCCGGGCTGCGGCGTTGACAGGGTCGATCGTGGCGTTTGGGGGCAAAAGTCCGCCATGTCCGTAGGCTAGGCGGGCCGTGTTTCCGGCGAGGACGCCGTTTGTTCCAACTGGGCGACCGGGGTGTCGCAGGCGGTGGGCGCGGCCGCGATGGTACGGCCTCAACGGCGCAGGGCGAAGGCCTCCTCGTCGTCGCCCCGGCCGACCGAGCCCACCGCCCACAGCGCGCCGGTGCCCGGCACCCGGGCGATGCCCGTGTGGTTGATGTCGTCGGTCTCCTCGTACTGCTGCTCCTCGGCGCGCGTGCGGAACAGCGGGCCGTACTCACGCGTCCAGGCCGTGCCGTCGAAGTGGAGGAAGAGCACCTGTCCCGAGTGGTCGGCGTCGATCCCGCTGATCCACAGGTCACCGGGGCCGAAGGCGGTGACGCCGTGCAGGGCCCCGCGCGAGACCGGTACCTCGACCCGGGTCCAACTCCTGCCGTCCCAGCGCATGACCAGCGGCAGGGTCTCCGGGGTGCCCGGCTCGACGGCGATCTGCCCGACCGCCCACACGTCCGACGGGGAGATCTGCCAGACCCGGTCGAGCCTGCCCCCGGCCACCTCGGGCGTCTCCATGCTCTCCCAGTTGCCGTCGGCCGTGCCGTGCCAGACCAGTGGCGTCCGTTCCTCGCTCGCGCCCACCGCCCAGAGGTGCCCTTCCTTGGCGGTGATCGCTTCGAGGCTCCCCCCGGTGTCCAGCACGTTGCCGAACCCCCCGTCCTTCCATTCCAGGACGACCGCCCCGGACGGGCGGGTCGCGGTGAACCACGCTTTCCCGCCGCTGGTCGCGACGTCCGTCAGCCGGTAGTCCTGTGCCGCCCCGAAGGGGGTGTACGCCGTCCACGCCCGTCCGTTCCAGCGCGCGGCGAACGCGATCGTCCCGTTTCCCGCCACCCACACGTCGTCCGGTCCGGACGCGCTGACCCCTTCCAGGTGTTCGAGGTCGGCCGCGGGCAGCGCCACCTCGCCCCACCGGTTCCCGTCCCACCGGACGGCGGCCGGGGTGCCCTCCCGGTCCTCCGCGCTGTCCTGGTAGCCGACGGCCCAGACGTTCCCGGGGCCGGTCGCCGCCACGTCCACCAGCGCCGTCTGCCCCGACAGCTTCGCACCGGCCACGGTCGCCCACGCGGCGGACGCGGCGACCGCTCCCGTCGCCGCGGGGCTCGCGGACGCCCGGCCCCCCGGGGGCGGCGGCGTTCCCGTGGTCCCCGGCGACGTACGGGCCGGTGCGGGGGTGGGGGCGGGTGCCGCCGCGCGGTCGGCGCTGCACGCGGTGAGCAGGGAGGTCCCGACGATCGCGATCGCCACCAGGCGCGGCTTCACCATGTCGCCATTGTCGGGTATGTCACCTACGGCCGGCGCCGTCCGACGGGATTAGATCCGCCTGTCGCGGGCACCTGGGACGTGGCGAGAGGGGGAGACCGGTGGTGGATGTGCGAGGTGGATCGGAATTCCACGTCCGGGCCGACCGGCACCGCCACGGCACGGCCCTGTACGCGACGGGAGCCCTGGACTACGCGTCGTCCCGGCTCCTGAAAGAGGGGACCGACGCCGCGCTGCGGGCGGAGGACCGTCCGCACCTCGTGATCGACCTCACCGGGGTGACCTTCTGCGACTCCACCGGGTACGGCACGCTGATCTACGCGCTCACCCGCGTCCGCGCGGTCGGCGGCACGCTCGTCCTCGTCGGCCCCTCGACGACGATGCGGGAGCGGCTGAGCCTGCTCGGGGTGGAGGAACTGTTCGACATCCGCCGCACGGTCGAGGAGACGGTCGCGCCCTGCCCCGGAGAGGCGGTGCTCCCCGGAGAGCGGGCGCCCGCCCGGACGGAGCATCCCCTCGTGCGATCCGGACCGGCGCTCTCCGGGGAGCGGGTGCTCGCGCACGGGGAGGGCGACAGGCGGGACGACCGGTGGAGGAGCGAGATCCCCTCACGCCCCGCCGGGCCGGCCTACCCGATGTGAGACAGTGGTGTTGCTTGAGCGAAATCTGGGCAGAGGGCTGATCATGTTCGCGGGAAACGCACCGGAGCCGGTTTTCGCCGCCACGTCGGGGCTGCACGGCACGACGCTCGTCGTGCGGGCGAGCGGGGAGCTCGACCACTACCACACCCCGGTGCTCCGGGAGGAGATGAACAGGGCGTGGAAAGCCCTGCGGACGCCGATCCTCATCCTCGACCTGTCGGCCCTGACCTTCTGCGACTCCTCCGGGATCGGCGAGTTGCTCCAGGCGCGTCACCAGGGCCTGGACGAGGGCGTCCGGCTCATCCTCACCGGCGTCCGGGGCAACCTGGTCCGCCGGCTCACCCTCGCCGGTCTGATCCAGGTGTTCGAGGTGTTCCCCTCCGTGGCCGAGGCCCTGGAAGCCGCCTGACGCGCGTCAGGCGGCCCGCCCGCAGGCCCACTGCCCCCGGGCGTCCCTGCGCGCCGGGCTCGCGGGGATATGGAGGCGCCCGGCCGCCGGGGACCGTGCCACGGAGGGCGCCGGGGCTACGGTGACGCGGGCGTCGCCGTGGGACGCCCGGCCGCCGGGGGGCCGTCTCCGCGGTCGTGGCCGGTGGGGCCGTCCGGCCGGTGGCCCGTTTCCCCGCCGACGAGGACGTCGAAAAGCCGCCGGTGGTCGATCGCGACCGTGATGAACGTCCCGCTGCCGGCCGCCGGCAGCGCGCCCCACGTGCCGTCGTCCTCCCGGACGACCTCGACCTCCGCCCAGGTGGCGACGGTGCGGTCGACGGCCACGCACGCCGCGGTGGGATCGTGCAGCAGCTTCCCCCCCGGCTTCTTGCGCAGGTAGCGCTCCATGCCCGAGAACATCAGGGCGAGCCCGGCGGTGCGGTCCCGGTACGGCCGCAGCCGTTCGTGGAACTCCGCGTCGTAGCGAACGCCGTGGGTGACGTTCTTGGAGACCAGGTCACGTCGCCCGATCCGCTCACCCGACGACAGGGCACGCCGGGCCGCCCGGGGCTCGCCGTTGAAGTTGAACGTCGGACACGTGGCGCGGCCGTCGAACTTCGGCAACCGGTGCTCGGGCGGCACGATGTTGTCGCCGGCGAATCCGCCCTGGGCCACCCACCGGCTCAACCTCACCTCCGGGTGCTCGTCGAGCAGCCTCCCCAGGTTGCGCAGCGGCGCGCCGGTGAGAAGGACGGCTCCGGGGTGGCGCTCCAGGGTCCGGGCGATCAGCTCGGCCGCCGGGGCGTCCGGCGGGGCCGGAGGAGGGGTGCCCAGCCAGCGGTGGTGGAAGGCCGACACGTGGTCCTTGCCGGTGCCGGGGTCGTCGGCGCCCACCGGGACGTCCTCCCGGCCCAGCAGTCGCAGCACGTGCCGGACGAGCCCTGTCTGGGCCGGTGACCCGGGGGTGACGGTGACGGCCCGCAGCCGTACGGCGGGATGACACGCGACCAGGCAGAGGGTCAGCACGTCGTCGGGATCCTGGGTCTCCATGTCGAAGAGCAGATCCGGCATCGCGTGGTACGGCCTTTCGTGGCAGGGGCGAGGACGGCAGAAGGCGGCGGGACGCCGGGAGGCGGCGGAACGGGGTGAGACCGTGGGGTGTGGGGTGCCTCCGCGTCGATCGTACGGAGTCACCGGGGAGCCGCTCCAGCCATTTGGCGGGTTCTGTCACGGTGCTCGCCCACCGGGCCTGGTGTGTACTCGCCGGGCGGTGTGTGTCCAGCCCGGGTACGTGCTCGATGGGTCGGGTGTGCGTACGGATCGGGGTGCGCGCCCGACGGGCCGGGTGCGTGTCCGGGCGCGGGCGCGGGCGCGGGCCGGGCGTGGGCTCGCCGGGCCGCTGGAATAGCCGCGGCGTGTGAAGAGTTGGCGCGGCCATGGAGCCGATGACGCGTGGACGCATCAGGATCGAACCGACGGCCAAGAGGGTGCGGGCCCTCCTGCACGGCCGGGTCGTCGCCGACACCACCCGGGCGCTGCTGGTGTGGGAGGTGCCCTACTACCCGACCTATTACTTCCCCCGCGACGACGTCGCGGTCGGGCTGGAGCCCAACGGCCGGACCAAGCGGTCGCCCAGCCGGGGCGACGGCGTGCTGTACGACGTCGAGGGGGTGGCCGACGCGGCGCTGGCCTACCCCGACTCCCCGATCGAGGAACTGCGCGGACACGTGCGCCTGGAGTGGTCGGCGATGGACGCCTGGTTCGAGGAGGACGAGGAGGTCTACGTCCATCCCCGCGACCCCTACACGCGGGTGGACATCCTGCCGTCCTCGCGGTGGATCCGCGTGGAGGTGGACGGCGTGACCGTGGCCGACTCCCGCGCGGCGCGCATCCTCTTCGAGACCGGTCTGCCGCCGCGCTACTACCTTCCCAAGACCGACGTCCGTCTGGACCTGCTCACCCCCACCGACACCAGGACCCGCTGCCCGTACAAGGGCGAGGCCGAATACTGGGCGGTCGGCGGCCACGCGGACCTGGCCTGGTCGTACCGGAACCCGCGGGAGGAGAGCCAGCGCATCGCCGGGCTGATCTCCTTCTACAACGAGAAGGTGGACATCTACGTGGACGGCGTTCTCCAGGAGCGCCCGAAGACCAAGTTCGCCTGATCTCCCGGTGCCCCCGCCGCCGGGGCCGGGCCGGCCGGCCCCGCGGGATCAGGCGGCGGTGGCGTGCTCCCGCTGGAGCTTGACCCGGCGGGTGGCCCGCCTGTCGCGCTCGCGCAGGATGGTGCGGAGGACCCGCAGGCCGTCGCGGACGGCGTGCAGGTTGCTGGCGCCGTGAATGCGGCTGCGCTCGTGGCTGGGGACCTCGCGGATGACCAGCCCGGCCTGGGCGGCGCGGATGTTCATCAGCGTCTCGATCTCGAAACCGTCACAGTCGAGGTTGAGCGCGTCCAGGTGACGGGCCCAGAAGGCGTTGTAGCCGTAGCACAGGTCGGTGTAGCGGGTGCCGTACAGCCGGTTGGTCAGCTTGGTCAGCATCGCGTTGCCGAGCGAGCGGATCGGGCTGATGTCGTCGGACCCTCCGCCAGGGGCGCAGCGGGTGCCCTTGGCGAAGTCGGCGCCCTCGGCCAGCGCGGTCACGAAGGAGATGATCTCCCGGCCGTCGGTGGAGCCGTCGGCGTCGATCATGACGATGATGTCACCGGTGGCCGCCGCGAACCCCTCGGTGAGCGCGTTGCCCTTGCCCCTGCCGGTCTGCGTGACGACGCGCAGGTCCGGGCGGAGGGCCTTGGCCACGGCCACCGTGTCGTCTGTGGAGTTCCCGTCGACCAGGATCACCTCGTCGATCCAGGACGGCAGGGTAGCGAAGACATGCGGCAGGTTCTCCGCCTCGTTCATGGCGGGAACCACCACACTGACACTGAAGGTGAAAGGGGCGCTTCTCATGACCGCAAGATCTCCCGGACCGCCTGCAGGCCGCTTGAAAGACGCTTGCAAGCCACCGACGCGGGAGATCGCGCGGCTCCGGCCCCCGGGTCTCAGCGCGCCGTAGGCGCCTGTCACGGGAGGTCAGAAAGGGAGCGGACGGCCCGAAGGACTCCGCAGGTCGAGCGGCACCGGTTCACGAGGCGGACGCGGACGCTGCACGACCTGGATCCTTTTCATGGTGCCGCTCCATTCTGGGCTTGATCACCGGGTGCTACCCACGTGGCGCCCAAGAATCACCTATCTCCGTATCACATGCAGAACACTGGCCACACGCTCCGCGGCGGTGGCGACGTCCTCGGCGTGCCCGATCCGGCCGGCCCAGGACAGCCAGAACCACCACTCGCCGTCCGCCTCGTGGGCGGCCAGCACGTCCTCGGTTCTCGCCGGGGCCATCGGGTTGATCACTTGCAACCGGGGATAGAGCCCCGTGGGCGACCTCAGACGCACCTGGAAGGCGTGCGCCTCCAACTGGGCGGCCAACCGCCGCAGGTGGTCCACGGCCTCGCCGCGCTCTGCCATCATCCGGATCACTCCTGGAGGACGCTGGGTGACGTGTTTGTCTGCAGAGTGCGTGTTTGTGACAGGCCAGGCAATCGCCCCCCTGCCCCGTCCCCCCTCCAGATCGGTGGAATACACCGGAAACTCGCCAATGTTCCGTGGGAAAACCACGAATAAAGGGAATGCAATGCACAGGTGCGCTTACTCTGTGGTGCGCTTTTGTTAATCTTGTGTAAACAGCGACCGGGAGGGCGCCGTGGCCCGAGGTGAGCATTCGCCCGCGTGCGCGCGACGATGGCGAGAGCAGGCCGAGTCGAGGCAGTGGACCCACTGGCAGACCGCGCAGGCCATCCACGGTTGCTGTGGGGTGAGCCTGTTGAAGGCCCACCGCCTGGCCAGGGGATGGTCGGCCAGGCAGGCGGTCCAGGAGCTGGAGGAACTCTGCGAGCGCCAGGACCTCGGTGAGGCCCGCGCCAGCATCGACCTGCTCAACGCCTGGGAGAACAACCGGGCCAGGCCGCGCCCGCAGACCATCGACCTGCTGGCGCGACTGTACCGGGCCAACGCGGTCCGGCTCGGCCTGGCCGGCGACTACTGCGAGGACGGCGGCGGGGCCAAGGTCGTGGTCGTCTCCGGCGGTGAGACCCGCACGCCGTACCAGACGGAGGAGCGTGTCGCCGACGACGACGTGGAGCGGCGGGCGCTGTTCCACCACGCGCTGCTCAGCTCCCGATCCGTGATGAGCGGCCGTCTGCTGGCCGAGGTCGAGCGGACCCGCCAGGACCTCGACCGCACGCTCGCCGCCGCGACCGTCACCGAGGAGCAGCTCGACCGGCTCGACGAGCAGGTGCTGCGTTACCGCCGTGAGTACATCAGCAGCGCCCCCGTGCCGATGCTCTACCGGCTGATGCTGGAGCTGTCGGACGTCCGCACGCTCTCCGCGGCCCGCCAGCCCGCGATGGCCCAGCGCCGCCTGCTCAACGCCACCGTGATGCTGGCGTTGCTCTCGGCCGACGCGCTGATGAAGCTCGGCGACACCCGCCAGGCCCACGCCTGGTACGGCACCGCCCGCACCGCCTCCGACGACATGGGCGACGTGCGGCTGCGCGCTCTCGTCCGGGCGCAGCAGGCGATGCTGCCCTACTACTACGGAGACCTGGCCGAGACCGTGCGGCTGGCGCGCGAGGCAAGAATGCTCGCGGGCAGCGCGCCCAGTTCCCCGGCGGCGCTCGGCGCGGCGGCGGAGGCGCGGGCGCTGGCCCGGATGGGCGAGCACAAGGCCGCCCGGGCCGCGCTGGCCGAGGCCGAGCGGATCTTCTCCCGGATGCCCCCCGAGGGCCACGACCACCTGGCTTTCCGCTTCTCGGAGCGGCGGCTGCAGTTCTACCGGATCGGCACGCTGATCGAGCTGGGGGAGCAGGTCGACTGGGCGCCCGGGCCGTCGAGCCCGTACGCCATCGACCCGGTGCTCATCCTGCTCGACCAGGCGGCGCACCTGGTCCGCGCCGGCAAGATCGACGACGCCTGTCACATGGCGGAGAAGGCCCTGCTCCAGGTCCCGCCCGAACACCGCACCTCCATCGTGCTGAACCGGGCACGGGCGCTGCTGGCGCAGGTGCCGCCGGCCAGGCACCGGATGGCGGCGGTGCGCCGCCTGACCGACCTGGTCGCCGACGCGCCGCTGGTGGTCGGCTGATGGGGGCGCTCGCCGAGGAGGCGTTCCGGATCCTGCGCGAGGTCTGCGAGGACCTGGGGATCGACCACCAGGACGCCGAACTGCTGCGGGTACGGAGCAACGCCGTCTTCAAGCTGCGCAGCGAGATCGTGGTCAGGATCGCCACCGCGCCCAACGCGCTGACCCGGCTGCCGCTGGTGCTCGCGGTGGCCCGCTGGCTCGCCGAGCAGGGGTTCCCCGCGGTGCGCCCGGCCGACGAGATCTCCGAGCAGCCCGTGGTGCACGACGGCAGGGTCGTCACCTTCTGGCACTACGTCCCCTCCAGCGGCCGTCCCACCACCACCGAGCTGGGCAGGATCCTGCGCAGCCTGCATCTGCTGCCGGTGCCGCCGGTGGCGCTCAAGCGTTTCGCCGACCCGCTGTCGGAAGTGCGCCGCGCGGTGGACCGCTCCGAAGAGCTCACCCCGTGCCAGCGGGCCTGGCTGCGCGACCGCATCGCGGAGCTGACCGACCGCTGGTCGAGCCTGGTCATGGACGGCTCCCCGGTGCTGCTGCACGGTGACGCCTGGATCGACAACCTGCTGCGCTGCGCCGACGGCCACGTGGTGCTCTGCGACTGGGACGGCGTCGCGGTCGGCCCCCGCGAATGGGACCTGGTCCACACCTACCACGGTCAGCGGCGCTTCGGCCTGACCTCCGCCGACGTGGACGCCTTCGCCGACGCGTACGGCAGCGACCTGCGCTCCTGGGCGGGCTACTCCACCCTGATGGAGATCCGCGACATCTACGCCGTGGGCATCCACATCCGCAACGCGGGTGCCGACCCCTTCTCCCGCCGCGAGTTGCCGCGCAGGCTGGATTCCCTGACCCGCGGTGAGGATTCCGCCCGCTGGTACATGGCCGAACCCGTTAGTGTCTCCCGGTAAAGATCGTCAAAACGGGGACAGGGCATGCCGAAGGTCACGCTGCGCAACACCTTTCACGTCCGGAACACGCCGGAGGCGCTCCGCGCGCACCTGAGCCAGCCGCAGAGCTACGTCGGGCTCTCGCCGCTGGTGGTCGCGGTCAAGGACGTCGAGCAGGGGGAGACGCAGACCCGCTACACGTCGGTCGAGCGGTTCAGGTTCCTCGGCGTCGTCAAGTACGACAACATGATCAAGGTGACGCTCCGGAGTACGCCGCGGACCGTCGAGGGTGAGGTCAACAGCCCCGGCGGGGTGCGCCTGGAGTACCGCTTCACCCTCAGCGAGAAGGACGGCGGCACCGAGGTGGAAGACCTCCTCGTGGTGCACGCCTGGACCCGCCCGCTGCTGGGCTACGCCGCCAAGAAGGCCCGGCAGGTGCAGCTCGCCCGCGCGGGGATCCTGGCCTCGCGCCTGGGCTGACGCGCCCGGCGCGGCCCGAGCCGGTCTCTCAGCCGGAGGAGGAGCGGGCCCGCGGGGCGCTCACCAGGTTGACCGGCGGGGGAAGGCGGCGTTCGAGCCGCAGCATCTCCACGGTGACGAGGCCGAGCACCAGGGCGAGGACGACGAAGAACGCCGCCCCGTGACCGCCGGCGAGCGCGACGCCCGCCATCGCCGGGCCGACGACCTGGCCGAGGGTCCCCGCGAGGGTGTAGGCCCCGTTGTACCGGCCGCGGGTGGAGTCGGAGGCCAAGTCGTTGACGAGCGCGGGAACGGTCGGGGACATTAGCGTCTCCCCCACCGCGAACACGGTCATCACGACCACGAAGCCGGTCGCGCCGGCCGTGCCGCCTCCCAGCAGCGCGGCGACCGGCACGGCGGCCCAGGCGGCGGCCATCAGCCCCGCCGACAGGGCGAATCCCCGGCTGCGTCGCCGGCCGGCCAGGAGCCGCAGGACCAGGAGCTGGGCCAGGACGACGGTCAGCGTGTTCGCCACGAAGGTCAGCTGCAGCTCCGAGGCGTCCAGCCCGCCGACCTGGGTGGCGAAGACGGGGTACGCGCTGTAGTGCTGCGCGTACCCGCAGGCGAACACGGCGGCCACGCACACGCAGATCCGCAGCAGGACCCGGTCGGAGAGCACCTCCCGATAGCCGCCTCCGGCGGCCGGGGTGGAAGCGGGGGCCGGGGTATCCGGCGCCTCAGCACGGGTGTCCGCCGTCAGACCGAGCAGCACGGCGAAGGCGATGAACGTGCCTGCGTCCAGCAGGTAGATCACAACGAAGGTCCGCGGTTCGGAGAAGCTCACGGTGAAGGCGGCGAGCAGGCTGCCGGCACCCAGGCCGACGTTGAACACGGCGTGCCGGGCCGCGAACACCTGCGATCGCCTCTCCGCAGGAACCGACGTGCCGAGAATCGTCTGGAAGGACGGCTCGGTGATCGCGACGCCCAGGCCGTACACCGCCGCCGCGAGGAACCCTTGCCACGCGGACTGCACGACGATCATCCCGGCGGTTCCGGCCGCGGCGACGACCAGTCCGGCGGTGGCGGGCCACCGCGGTCCGAAGCGGTCGGTGAGCAGCCCGCCCAGCGGGTTGCCGACGAGCCCCATAACGGCGATCGTCGAAAGGATCGGTCCGGCCACGGCGAGTTCGATGCCCTGCACCTGGTGCAGGTAGACGAGGAGGAAGGGCAGGGTCAGCCCGCTACCGAGCGCAGAAACGGCGTCACCGCCGAGCACCAGCCACACCTGCCGGGGAAGCCGCGGCACCAGTCTGTGTAAGGCCACTCTTGGCTCTCGCTCTTTCTTCAGTGATGGGTCGTTCACGCGGAGGATTCCGGAAGAGCCGCCCGCCGGCATGCTTCGAGGTTGCGCAGGCAGGCCCGCCGGACCGGATGCTCCTGCTCCACCCCGTCTTCGAGCAGGGCCGCCGCCCGCGCGAAGAGCGGCACGGCCTCCAGCGCCCGGCCGGCTTTCCACACGGCCATCCCAAGGTTGTTCAAAGCCAGGCCCAGCTCCGGATGGCTCTCACCGAGGACCCTCTGCTTGATCTCCAGGACCCTGCGGTACATCGATTCGGCGGCCGCCGTTTCATTTCGCGCGTACCGGATCGCCGCGAGGTTGTGCAGGGTCGACGCGACCTCATAGTGATCGGCTCCCAGCTCTGCCTCGAAGACCGCGAGAGCCTCGCACAGCAGCCGCTCGGCCTCGTCGTCACGGCCGAGCCCGCACAGGAGCGCGGCGAGCGCCGCCTTGTCCGCGGCGACGCCCGGATGCGCGGGGTCGGCGGTCCGCTGCCGTATCTCCACCGCGCGGCGGGCGAAGACCTCGCCCTGCGCGTGGGTGCCACGTGCGTGGTTCAGCCCGCCGATGTTGTGGCAGATGTCCGCCATGAGCGGGTGGTCCTCGCCGACCTGCGTTTCGATGATGGCGAGAGCGCGTCGATACGACTTTTCGGACTCGTCGAAGCGTCCGGTGTACTTGTGCAGTACGCCCAGGCTGTTGAGGACCCGCGCGGTGATGAGAGAGCCGGGCCCCGCGCTTTCCTCGGCGAGTTCCAACGCCTCGCGGAGCAGCGCGTCGCAGTCGTGGTAGCGGCCCTCGACGCGAAGCCGGTCGGCGCGGTCGACCAGCTCGCGCAGGTGAGCTTCCGGCTCGGTGCCGTCGGCCATGACGGAGGGGGTGCCGGCGGGCTCACCGAGCCCTCGGGGAATCCTGCCGAGGTGCTCCTTCCCCGTGTGGGGAGGCGTTTCCTCTGCGCGAGGACGCGCTCCCCTGGCGGGAAGACGCGCCTCCTCGGCGTGCGTGTACGCCTTCCCGGTTTCGCGCCGCGGGCCGCCGGCCACCGTGCACCCCCTTCCGTCACGGATCAGTTCACACGGCCTCGAGCAGGACCTCGCTGTGGTTGGTGGCCAGGCCGGGGGTGATCAGGATCTCGTTGTGGTTGACCACGACCGTGTCCAGCAGGATCTCGTTGTGGTTGACCACGACCGTGTCCAGCAGGATCTCGTTGTGGTTGAG